>JASHXJ010000432.1 GCA_030043595.1 Trebonia sp. | reverse complement strand
CGACCTCGACGAGCTGATCACCCGGGTGTGGAAGCAGCCGGCGTTCTTCCTCACGCATCCCAAGGGGATCGCGGCGTTCGGTCGCGAGTGCACCCGCCGCGGCGTGCCGCCGGCGACGGTGAGCCTTTTCGGATCGCAATTCATCACCTGGCGCGGCATACCGCTGATCCCGTCGGACAAGGTTCCGCTCGAGGATGAGAAGACGAAGATTCTCCTGGTGCGGGTCGGCGAGGAGCGCCAGGGTGTCGTTGGCCTGTATCAGCCGGACCTGACCGGTCAGCAGGGCATGGGGCTTTCCGTCCGCTTCATGGGCATCTCCCGCAACGCCATCGCGTCCTACCTGGTTTCGCTGTACTGCTCGCTAGCCGTCCTGACCGACGACGCTCTCGGCGTGATCGACGACGTGGAGGTCGGCAAGTTCCACAACTACGGCTACAACTACCTGTGACGCTGCCATGGACGAGAACCTCAACGGGCTTCCCGATGACGCGACGCTGACCCGGCTGGCCAATGAGCTCTTCGCCGCCTGGCCCGGTGCGGCGGCGGTCCCGGACGGCACGCCGGCGCCGTCGTCCCCGTCGGTTGCGACAGTGCTGAGCAACATCCCTGATTCGCTGGAGGAGTCCGGGGTCACCGTGCACGCGATGCCGCACCGCCAGGCCGTGCCCGGCTGGGACGCGGGGGCACTCGCGCAGGCCATCCCTGCAGGGCTCCTCGGCCCAGGGCTCGGCGACGCGCTCACCGATCCCTACGCCCCGCTGCGCGCGCAGGAGTTCTACTTCGTCGACCCGCTGCGGGCTGCCCTGATCGCGCCAGCAGCACCGGTCACACGGCGGCCAGGCCAGCCGTCATTCGACGTCGAGGCGATACGGCGCGACTTCCCGATCCTCGGCGAGTATGTCAACGGACACCGGCTGGTCTGGCTCGACAACGCCGCGACCACGCAGAAACCGCAGGAAGTGATCGACCGGCTGGCGCGCTTCTACGCCCACGAGAACTCGAACATTCACCGCGGCGCCCACGAGCTCGCGGCACGCGCGACGCAGGCTTACGAGGACGCCAGGGACGCCGTCGCGCACTTTCTGGGTGCCCCCTCGGCCGAAGACATCGTCTTCGTCCGCGGCACGACCGAGGCGATCAACCTGGTCGCGCAGAGCTGGGGCCGCGCGCATGTCGGCTCCGGCGACGAGATAGTGCTGTCGTACCTGGAGCACCACGCTGACATCGTGCCGTGGCAGCTGCTCGCTGAAGAGCGCGGCGCGACGCTGCGCGTGATACCGGTCGACGACAGCGGCCAGGTCATCCTCGATGAGTACCGCAAGCTGCTGACGCCGCGTACCCGCCTGGTGGCGGTCACGCACGTGTCCAACGCCCTGGGGACCATCCTGCCGCTTCGCGAGATCATCGCCGCCGCGCACGATGCGGGCGCGGTGGTGCTGGTCGACGGGGCGCAGGCGGTCTCGCACATGCCGGTCGACGTGCGTGAGCTCGACGCGGACTTCTACGTCTTCTCCGGGCACAAGGTGTTCGGGCCGACCGGCATCGGGGCCCTGTACGGGAAGCCCGACGTGCTCGACTCGATGCCGCCGTGGCAGGGCGGCGGGAACATGATAAGAAACGTCACCTTCGGGCGCACCGTGTACCAGCCGCCGCCTACCCGGTTCGAGGCCGGGACAACCTCCATCGCCGACGCCGTCGGCCTCGGCGCGGCCCTGGCGTACGTGGAGCGGATCGGCCGCGCGAGCATCGCCGCCTATGAGCATGACCTGCTCGCTTACGCGACACAGGCGCTGGAGGATGTTCCTGGCCTGCGCCTGATCGGCACCGCGGCTGACAAGGCGGGCATCCTCTCGTTCGTCCTTGACGGGTACCGCCCCGAGGACGTGGGGTCGGCCCTGGATTGCGAAGGCATCGCGGTCCGCGCCGGTCATCACTGCGCGCAGCCTATCTTGCGGCGCTTCGGGCTCGAGGCGACTGTCCGCGCCGCCCTGGCCATCTACAACACGCGCGCCGAGGTGGACCAGCTGGCGCAGGCCCTGCACCGGCTGGCCCGCCAGCGCGGGCGGCAGGGATAATCGTCACGTGCGCTACCTGGACCTCGACACGGCACCGAAGATCTCCAAGATCGGGCTTGGGACCTGGCAGTTCGGGTCCCGGCAGTGGGGCTACGGCAAGACTTACGCGGAGCAGGAGGCGCGGGCCATCGTCGGCCGCGCGCTCGAGCTCGGCGTGACGCTGTTCGACACCGCCGAGATCTACGGGCTCGGCCGCAGCGAGCGGATCCTCGGCGAGGCGATCAGCGGGCACCGCGACCAGGTCTTCCTCGCGACGAAGATCCTGCCCGTCGCGCCGCTGCCGCCGGTCGTCGAACAGCGGGCGGTGGCAAGCGCGAACCGGCTCGGCGTCAGCCGGCTCGACCTCTACCAGGTGCACCAGCCGAATCCGGTCGTCAGGGACACCGTCATCATGCGCGGCATGCGGGCGCTGCAGCGGGTCGGGCTGGTCGGCGAGGTCGGCGTCAGCAACTACCCGCTGGACCGGTGGAAGGCGGCCGAGGCCGCGCTCGGCAGCCGTGTGCTCAGCAACCAGGTCCAGTACAGCCTCCTTGCGACCGGACCCGGCGACGACCTCATCCCGTACGCGGAAGAGACCGGCCATGTGGTGATCGCCTACAGTCCGCTCGCCCAGGGGCTGCTGTCGGGCCGCTACGACCCGTCGAACCGGCCGAAGGACCGCGTCCGTTCGTTCAACTCCCAGTTCCTGCCGGTCAACCTGGAAAAGGCCGCCGGGCTGATCAGCGTGCTCCGCGAGGTCGCGAGCGCGCACGATGCCACCGCGGCCCAGGTGGCGCTCGCGTGGGCGATCCGAAGCCCGGCCGTGGTGGCGATTCCCGGCGCCTCCAGCGTCGCGCAGCTGGAGGGCAACGTCGCCGCCGCGGAGATCGACCTGACCGACGACGAATGGCAGGCGCTGAACGACGCCGCGATGCGGGTCCAGCCGGTGACCGGGCGCGCCGCGCTGCCCGGCCTGGTGCGCGCTCAGCTGCACCGCTGACCCCGTCGGCCGCCCGGCGGTAAGCCGCACGGATTACCGCCGGGTTCATCCACGATCCCGTGCCTCCATCGCGGCTTCACCGCCCGCACATCACGGCTGCGCGCCGGCCCGCTATACACGAGCTTCAGGGACGCGGAAGGTGAGGTTTCCTGATGGCGTGGGTGGTCCTTGTCACCGCCGGCTTGTTCGAGACGGCGTTCGCCGTACTCCTGAAGCTGAGCCGCGGGCTGACGCAGCCGTGGCCGACGGCCGGGTTCGCGGTCTGCGCGCTGATCAGCTTCGGCCTGCTGACGATCGCGCTGCGCGAACTGGAGGTCGGCCCCGCCTATGCGGTCTGGACGGGCATCGGCGCCGCCGGAGCGGCGGTCGTCGGCATGGTCGTGCTCGGCGACCCGGTGTCGGTCGGGAAGCTCGTGTCGATCGGCCTCGTGCTCGCCGGGGTCGTCGGCCTCAACCTGTCGGGCGTGACCGCGTGATGACCGCCGGCGCGCCCCGAGCCTCCTGATGGCCGCTATCACGCCGCTGATGAGGACCGCGATGCCGAGCGCCAGGAGGAAGCCGGCCCAGGGCCTGCCCTCGAACGCCTTGCCGCCCAGACGGCCGATGAAGAACGCCTGCACGGCCCAGAGGACGGCGGCGATGGCGGTCCCGGTGACGAACCGCCCGCGCGAGTAGCCGGTGAGTCCGCAGGTGAGAGTGGTGGCTGTCCGCCCGCCGGGAATGAAGCGACAGATGATGATGAGCTGCAGCCCGAATCGCTGGAGCGACTTTTCCGCCCACGTCCGGGCCGCCTTTCCCTTCGGCGTCGAGAAGAAGCGGCGGTCGGCGGCGGGCCCGAAGCGGTGGCCGATCAGATATGACAGGTTGTCGCCGAGGAACGCGCCGACGGCGGCAGTGGTGACCAGCAGCGCGATGCGCGGGTCGGCGCTTCCCGCGGTCGCCACGCCGAGGGCGATGATGGCGGTTTCGCTTGGCAGGACCGGGACGATCGCGTCGAGTGCGGGGATGAGGAAGGCGATGAGGTACGAGATCGCCGCGTCGGCCTGGAGGCTGGTGAGCGCGCCCATCAGGTCGTGCCTCCTGTCCGCCGGTGGCTGATCATTTCCGGGAGCGGAGCAGCCGGATGCACAGGACGAGGAGCCCGATGCCGAAGGCGATCCACGGCGCCGCCACGATCAGTTCGGTTGCGGTCATCAGCGCTGTCCTATGCTGCCGGTGCTGTCCAAAGTCAGTTCACCCGACGGCAGTGCCAGATCGGTGAAGGTGTCATGGTGACGGTATGGAGGCTCGGAAAGGCTGGTGAACGGCGCGATGGGCGCGACTGTGCTAGTGGTTGAGGATGAGCGGAAGCTGCGGGACTTCATCCGGTCCTACCTGGAGAAGGCCGGGTTCACCGTGCTGTCGACCGGGTCCGGGGCCGAGGCGATCACCATGGCGGCGGCCGCCGCGCCGGACCTGGTGGTCCTCGATCTCGGGCTGCCCGACGTGCCCGGAGAGACGGTCGCCCGCGAGCTGCGCGCGGCCGCCGCGGCGCATGCCGCCCCGCGCATCCTGATGCTGACCGCGAAGAGCAGCGAGGAGGACCGGGTCCGCGGCCTGGAGCTGGGCGCCGACGACTACGTGACGAAGCCGTTCAGTCCGCGGGAGCTCGTGCTTCGGGTGCAGGCGATCCTGCGCCGGGGCAGTCCCGCGGGCGACGCCGAGGTGGCCAGCTACGGCCGGGGTGAGCTGGTCATCGATGAGCCGCGGCGCGTCGTGACCGTTCGCGGTACCCAGGCCGACCTCACCCCGACCGAGTGGGGCGTGCTCGTGGCGCTGGCGACCGTCCCTGGCCGGGTGTACTCGCGGTTCGAGCTGATCAACCGGGTACGCGGGTATGAGTTCGAAGGCTACGAGCGGACCATCGACTCGCACGTGAAGAACCTGCGCCGCAAGATCGAGGACGATCCGGGCAGCCCGCGCATCATCACGACCGTCCTGGGCGGTGGCTACCGGCTGAGTCTGGCCCGCGATGACTGAATCCGCGCCCAGGGGAGACACGCTCGGGCTGCGGCTCGCGCTGGCCTTCCTGGCCGTGGCGCTTGCCGCGGTCGCGCTGCTGGCCGTGCTCGCGGCCGTCTTCGCCGCCGCGGACGTGTCGTCGCTGGCCGGCCAGCAGCGGACGGACCTGGCCAGCGCGGTCTCCGTGGCCGCGGGCGCGGCATGGGACCGGAACGGCAGCTGGACGTCCGCTGACCTGTCCCCGGTTCTCGACCTGGCGCAGCGCACCGGCGCGGACCTTCAGATACGCGACGCAGCCGGCGGCACAGTGGCAGCCACGCCGGGTTTCGCCGCGGCGACGGGACCGGAGGCCAGCGCACCCGTGGTGGTCAGGGAGCAGCGGCTCGGCACCGCGGTCGTGCGGTTCGACGGTTCCGGGCTCGGCAGCGCTGACGTCGCGCTGCGGACCGCGCTGCTGCGGGCCATCGCGGGGGCGGCGGGGCTGGCGGCGCTGCTGGCCCTGGTGACCGGCCTCACGGTGGCGCGGCGGATCACCCGGCCGATCGCCCGGCTCATCGCCGTGACCAGGTCCATGGCCGGCGGCGATCGCGCCGCCAGGGCAGGCGATGTCCGGGCACCGGGGGAACTGCGCGAGCTGGCGGCGGCCTTCGACCACATGGCCGCCACGCTGGACCGGGAGGATCAGATCCGCCGCGATCTGGTGGCCGGCGTCGCGCATGAGCTGCGCACTCCGATCGCGGTGCTCCAGGTCGGTCATGAGGCGCTGCTTGACGGCGTCGCCGAGCCCACTCCCGACGAGCTGTCCTCGCTGCGCGACGAGGTGCTGCGGCTGGCGCGGATGGTCGATGACCTGCAGACGCTGGCCGCCGCGGACGCCGCCGCCCTGCACCTGGCGCGGCACCGCTGCGACCTGGCGGACATCGCCGCCGCCGCGGCCGACAGCCTCGCCCGCAGGTTCGAGGCGGCAGAGATCGAGCTGGACCGGCGGCTGTCCGGCGTGCCGGTGCTCGCCGACCCGCGCTGGCTGCATCAGCTGGTCACCAACCTCCTCACCAACGCGCTCAAGTTCACCCCGGCCGGTGGCCGGGTCAGCGTCGTCACCAGGCAGGCGGGATCAGACGCCGTGCTCGAGGTGGCCGACACCGGCGCGGGCATCCCGGCTGAGGACCTGCCGCGCATCTTCGACCGGTTCTGGCGGGGGCAGGGCGCCGCGCAGACCTCAGGCAGCGGCATCGGACTCGCGATCGCCGCCGAGCTGGCCCGGGCGCACGGCGGGCGGCTGACCGCCGCGAGCAGCCCGGGCCAGGGCACTACGATGACGCTCACCATGCCGCGGGCGTTACCACGCGGCCGCCGGCGTCCCGCTCGTGCGCTCACCAGTCAGCGGGCACGGTTTCCAGGTCAAGCTGCGGCGGTATCCGCTCCGGGATGAGGAGCCAGCGCAGGCTCTCCCGCGCGTCGAGCAGGTCCAGGCGGCCCATCAGCGTGGGCAGTGCCTCGGACTGGCTGGCGTGCGCGGCCGCGGCGGACTTCTGGATGGCGCGCGCGGTGGCGGCGTCAGTGCCCAGATCGATCACCCAGGCGCCGGGCGCGCCCGGCCGGGTGTGCGCCAGCACTGGCACGCCGGCCTCGGCGGCCGCGGCTCCGGTGGCGCGGGCGACCGCGACGTCCTCCCGGTCACCCGCCTCGGGGGCGATCACCAGGAGCAGGTCGGGGGAGTGCTCGCGGATCGCGCGCCGTATCCGGCCGATGAGCTCGGCCACCGGGTACTGGTGCAGTTCCCTGTCGCGGAAATTGGCGACCGTGACCTCGTGGATGCCCATCACCGCGGCGGCCAGCTGAAGTTCCCACGGCCGGATGGCCACCAGCCGCGCGCTGGCGGCGTTCTGGGCGGTGCCCTCGCCGCGGGTCAGGCACAGCAGGCTCAGGCTGACGCCGGCCCGGCGGAAAGCGTACAGTGCCCCGCCCAGTTGATCTGACTCCTGGCCAGGGCGGGCTGTCACGGCCAGCACGCTGACGGCCCTGGGCAGCGGGGCGGAGGCGGAAGCCTCGGCCATCCTCGGGGAGGTGGCGGCTGTCGCAGTGGTCATCGGGTACTCCTTCGAATTCGTGTATCGGGGCGCCAGCCGCTCGCCCCGGGGAAGAGCAAGCGGCTAGCTTGTTCCTCACTGAACACGACGCCCGTGAGACTCCTGTGCAGCGGTTGTGGAGACGAGATGGACGTGACGGCGCGCCGGCTTGACCGCCGCGGCCGGGTCAGGTCCTCGCGCGGGGCCGTTCCAGGCGGATCACGACGGACTTGGACGTGGGCGTGTTGCTGATGTCCGCGGTGGAGTCCAGCGGGACGAGCACGTTCGCCTCAGGGAAATAGGCGGCGGCACAGCCGGCGGGCGTCGGGTACTCCGTGACGCGGAAGGCCGGGGCCCGCCGCTCGCCGTCGGACCAGACGCTTACCAGGTCCACGACGTCTCCGTCCGCGAAACCGAGTCCGGCCAGGTCCTCGGCGCTGACGAACACGACGCGGCGGCCGCCGTGCACGCCGCGGTACCGGTCGTCCAGGCCGTAGACGGTGGTGTTGAACTGATCGTGCGACCGGATCGTCTGCAGCAGCAGGTGGCCGGGCGGCACGCAGATCGCGGTCACCTCGTTGACGGTGAAACGCGCCTTCCCCGTCGAGGTGCGAAACGTCCTGGAGTCGTGCGGCGGGCGCGGCAGCACGAATCCGCCGGGCTGGCTGGACCGCGCCGAGTAGTCCTCGCAGCCGGGCACCACGCGTGCGATGTGCGACCGGATCACCGAGTAGTCCTCGCCCATGGCCCGCCATCCGACGTCCTCGCCGAACATCTCCTGCGCCAGCCCGGTGACGATCGCCACCTCGCTGCGCAGGCCAGGCGAGGCGGGCGGGAGCAGTCCGCGGGAGGCGTGCACCACGCTCATCGAATCCTCGACGGTGACGTACTGCTCGCCGCCGCCGCGCACGTCCCGCTCTGTGCGGCCCAGGCACGGCAGGATGAGCGCCTCGCGGCCGCACATCAGGTGCGACCGGTTCAGCTTGGTCGCGACGTGCACGGTGAGCTGGCAGCGGGCCAGCGCGGCCGCCGTGACCAGGGTGTCGGGCGCCGCGGCCGCGAAGTTGCCGCCGAGCGCGAAGAACACGTCGACCTTCCCGTCGCGCATCGCGCGGATCGAGTCGACGGTGTCCCAGCCGTGCCCGCGCGGCGGGTCGAAGCCGAACTCGTCGCGCAGCGCGTCGAGGAAGGAGTCAGGCATCTTCTCGTAGATGCCCATCGTCCGGTCGCCCTGGACGTTGCTGTGCCCGCGGACCGGGCACGGGCCGGCGCCTGGCCGGCCGATGTTGCCGCGCAGCAGCAGGAAGTTCATCACCTCGCGGATCGTCTCGACGGCGTTCTTGTGCTGGGTCAGCCCCATCGCCCAGCAGACGACCACGCTGTCCGCGGCGATCACGTCGTCGGCGAGCTCCTCCAGCCGCGCACGGGACAGCCCGCTGAGCGTCTCGATCCGCGTCCAGTCCAGCGCCCGCCACGCGGCGGCCGCCTGGTCGAACCCGTCGGTGTACTTCCCGATGAACGCGTGATCGAGCGCGGTCCCCGGCGCCGCGTCGTCCCGCTCGAGCAGGATCCGGTTCAGGCCGGCGAACAGCGCCAGGTCGCCGTTGACCCGCACCGGCAGGAACCGGTCGGCGAGCCTGGTGCCGCGCCCGGCTATGCCGCGTGCCTTCTGCGGGTTCTTGAAGCGGATCAGGCCCGCCTCTGGCAGCGGGTTGACGGCGACGATCTTCGCCCCGCGCTGCTTGGCCTCCTCGAGCGAGGACAGCATCCGCGGGTGATTGGTGCCCGGGTTCTGCCCGACGATCACGATCAGGGCGGCGTGCTGGGAGATGTCCTCGAGCGTGACCTGGCCCTTGCCGATCCCGATCGTCTGGCTGAGCGCCGCGCCACTGGACTCGTGGCACATGTTGGAGCAGTCCGGCAGGTTGTTGGTGCCGAGCCGGCGGGCAAGGAGCTGGTAGGCGAACGCGGCCTCGTTGCTGGCCCGGCCGCTGGTGTAGAAGACGGCCCTGTTCGGGTCTGGCAGCGAGCGGAGCCTGGCGCCGACGAGCTTCAGGGCCTCGTCCCAGGAGAGCGGCACGTAGTGCGTGGCGTCCTGCGCCAGGTACATCGGCTCGGTGAGCCTGCCGTTGGATTCCAGCCAGTGATCTGTCTGCTCGCGCAGGAACGCGACCGGGTGCCCGGCGAAGAAGCCGGCGTCGGCCCGCTTGCGGGTGGCCTCCCAGGCGACCGCCTTGGCGCCGTTCTCGCAGAACTCGGCGTGCTTGCGCTGCCGGACGGCCGGGTCGCCCCACGCGCAGCTCGGGCAGTCGAAGCCGTCAGCCTGGTTGACCTTCAGCAGCGTCTGCACCGAACGTGCGGGGCCCATCTCCGAGAACGCGTACCGGACGGAAACGGCGACGCCCGGGATCCCCACAGCGGCGGCCTCCGGCTCGCCGATCCTGAGATTCCCTTCGCCGGCCGCCTGAAGGTCGTTCATAGAGCTAACGATATGCGGCTCGCTGGCGGAACCGGGTTGTGCCGGGGCACAAGGCTGGCGGCACCGCCTTCGGGGCCTTGTGGCCTACCACAAGCCGCCGGGCATCGGCAGCACCTCGATGACGCTGCCGCCGGCGAAATGCCCTGACCCGATGGGGATCGGCCACCACGCGTCGGCGCGGGTGAGCCGGCTGACCGACCCGGCGCCGCGTCCGGTCGGCGTCGCCAGGGTGCCCGCCGGGTCCGGGGTCAGGGTCACCGGCACCCAGTCCTCGATGTCCGGCACGGACGTCCAGTCGCAGGCCAGGGTTACCCGCAGCCTGGGGTCGGTGTGCTGCCAGCCCTGGATGGCGGCCAGCAGCGGCCGGGCGAACAACTCGAAGATCACCGCGGCGGCCAGCGGGTAGCCGGGCAGGCCGACGAGCGGAGCGGTCCCGGCGGGCTGGTAGGCCCGGGGATAGCCCAGCTTGACGTGGCCGAGCAGCACGGGGTGGCCCGGCCGGACCGCCGCGCCGGCCACCGCCACCCCGCCGACCTGGGCGAGCACCGCGGCGGTGTGATCGCCGCGCCCGCGGCTGGATCCGGCGATCACCAGCACCACGTCCGCCGCCTTGGCCGCCCGCCGGATCTCCGCGGCGAGCACGTCGGGGTCATCCGGCTGCACGTCGCTGACCGCGGGCAGGGCGCCGGCCTGCGAGCAGCGGGCGGCGAGCATGAGTGAGTTGCTGTCGATGATCTCGCCCGGCCGCAGCGCGGACGCGGTCCCGACCGGCCGGATCTCGTCCCCGGTCGGGATGATGGCGACCACGGGCTGCCTGGCGACGGCCAGCGCGGCGTGCCCCGCCGCCGCGGCGGCGGCCAGGTCAGCCGGGCGCAGCCAG
>JASHXJ010000057.1 GCA_030043595.1 Trebonia sp. | reverse complement strand
CCGGACCAGATCCTCGCGCAGGTGGCCGCGATCAGGGAAGTGCTCGGCGACTTCCAGCTGATCGTGATCCCCAGCTTCGGCGGGCTGCCGTACGAGCAGGCCAACGCCAGCCTGGAGCTGTTCGCCAAGGAAGTCATGCCGGGAGTGCGGGAACTGCAGGGCTGACCTTCAGCCCCGCAGCGGCGTGGCCCGGAGCGGTCCTTGGACTCGAGGAGGAGACAGTGGCCAAGCTCAACCTGCCAGTCGTCCGCGTGCTGGCGGAGCACGGCGCGCCGGCCGAGATGCGGGACGGTGTCGTGCTGCGGGCTAGCGTCTACCGGCCCGCCGCGGGCGGGCCGTTCCCCGTGCTGCTCATCCGCAACCCCTATGGCGAGCAGATGGTGCGGGCGGCCCCGGTGCGGCCGGCCCTGGACGCGGGCTTCGCGGTCGTGGTGCAGGACTGCCGCGGCACCGGCACCTCGGACGGGGACTTCCTGACGTTCGAGAACGAGGCGCTCGACGGCGCGGACAGCGTCGACTGGTGCGCCAGGCAGCCGTGGTCGGACGGGACGGTCGCGATGTTCGGGCCTTCGTACCTCGGGATGGTGCAGTTCGCGGCCGCGTCCGCGGCACCCGCTGCACCCGCGGCGCTGCGCGGCATGGTCCCGGTGGTGACCCCGGCGGACTACCACTGGGGGCTGGCCTACCGGCAGGGCGCGTTCACGCTCGGCCAGGCGCTCGGCTGGCACATGCTCAAGTCCGCGCAGGCGCTCGCCTACAACGCGCTCGCCGGACTGGACGTGTCCGCGGAAACGGGTGCGCTGCTCGGGCTCATGGCCGATCCCGCGGCCGCGTACGCGCACCTGCCGTTGCGCGACATGCCGGCCGTGAGCGGCATCCTGCCGAGCTGGCGCAAGTGGCTGGACCACGAGGCACGGGACGCTTACTGGGATGGGCTGAGCTACCGGGATGCCCGCGACCGGGTGGCCGCCCCGGCGCTGCACGTGGGCGGCTGGTTCGACCTCTTCCTCGGCGGCACGCTGGACAATTTCGCCTTCCTGTCACGGCACGCGGCGACCGCGCGGGCGCGGGACGGGCAGCGGCTGATCGTCGGGCCGTGGACCCACGGCGACCGGTCCGGGGTCGCCGGCGAGCTGCACTTCGGCGCGTTCGCGTCGGAGCAGGCGATCCAGCTGGAGCGGCTGCAGATCGAGTTCCTGCGCGCTGCCGTGGGGCCGGACGGGTCCGCCGGTGGCGGTGCTGGCGGCTCTGGCGGTGCTGGCGGTGCTGGCGGTGCTGGCGGTGCTGGCGGTTTCGGCGGGCCGCGGGTCCGGCTGTTCGTCATGGGCGACAACGCGTGGCGCGACGAGGACGAGTGGCCACTGGCCCGCACCCAGTGGACACCCTGGTACCTGCACGCGGGCGGAACCCTGTCGCCGGCCGCGCCCGGTGCGCTCGACCCGCCCTCGCACTACACCCATGACCCGGGCGATCCGGTGCCCACGGTCGGCGGCGCCACGCTGATGGCCGCGGCCCCGGGCCTGGTCAGCTGGCTGCCCGGGCCGCGCGACCAGCGCGAGGTGGAAGCCAGGCCGGACGTGCTCTCGTTCACCAGCGCGCCGCTGGCCGCGGACCTCGAGGTGACGGGGCCGGTCAGCGTCACCCTGTTCGCCGCGACGTCCGCGGTCGACACGGACTTCACCGCCAGGCTCGTGGACGTCTGGCCGGACGGCCGGGCGCTCGGCGTCACGGACGGGATCGTGCGGGCGCGCTACCGGGCCGGCAGCGGGTCGCCCTCGCCGGTCACGCCCGGCCAGTGCGACGAGTACATCATCGACCTGATCGCCACGTCGCAGGTGTTCAAGGCAGGCCACCGGCTGCGGGTGGACGTGGCGAGCTCGAACTTCCCGTGCTTTGACCGTAATCCCGGCAACGGCGCATCCGCCGCGACCGCGACCGAGGAGGACTTCGTGGTTGCAGAGCAGACCATCTTCCACGACGGCTCACGGCCGTCCCGCATCACCCTCCCGGTGATTCCGCGATGAGGCAGTTCGCCGGCCGCGTCGCGGTGGTCACCGGCGCGGCGAGCGGCATCGGACGCGCCATGGTCGACCGCTTCGCGGCGTCCGGCATGCGGTGCGTCCTCGCGGACATCGAGGAAGGCGCCCTCTCCTCGGCGGTCGCCGAGCTGCGGGCGGCGGGCGCGCAGGTGATCGGTGTGCCCACGGACGTCTCAAGCGCCGCGTCCGTCGCGTCGCTCGCCGACGCCGCGATCGCCTCGTTCGGCGCCGTGCACGTGCTGTGCAACAACGCGGGCGTCGGCGGCGGTACGGACTTCGCGAACATCTCACTGGACATGTGGGAGTGGGTGCTCGGGGTGAACCTGTGGGGCGTGATCCACGGCTGCCGCACCTTCCTGCCGCTGCTGCTCGAGCAGGACGAGGCGCACATCGTGAACACCTCGTCGATGGCCGCGCTGAACGGGCATCCGCTTGGCGTGGCCCCGTACACGGTCTCGAAGTTCGGCGTTCTCGGACTGAGCCAGAACCTGTATTTCGAGATGGCCGCGACGAACGGCGGCCGTGTCGGGGTCTCCGTGCTGATCCCCGGGCTGACCCGGACCCGCATCTTCGAGAGCATGCGGAACCTGCCCGCTCCCATCGCGGCGCCTGCACCCAGCAGCTTCGCGCAGACGTCCCGCGCGGCGATCGCGGGCGTGTGGGATGACGCGATGCAGCCGTCGCTCGTCGCGGACGTCGTGGCCGACGCGATCCGCGAGCAGCGGTTCTACATCCTGCCCTGCGCCGACGAGGCGTACGACATGGCCGAGCAGCAGCTTCGCTGGATGCGGACGAACGAGCCGCTGCGGCCCGGGCCCGGCGTCGCGCGCACGGCCGATGTCGCGCGCGCGGCCGATGCGGCCAGTTCCTAAAGTCCCCGGTAGCTAGCAGGATGGGAGATCTCGGTTATCTCGGTTTTGCCCGCCGGGATCGCTGCTGCGGGAGAGCTGTTGGAGGCAGGTGCATGAGCACGCAGACGGCCGCTATCGCGGCTTCTTTCCCGGCTGTCGCCGTTGTCCCCGATGTTCCCGCTTCCCCGGCGTCCCTGGCGTCCTCGGCGTCCCTGGCGTCCTCGGCGTCCTCGGCTTGTCCCATGCGCGGTCCCGAGGCGTGGCGGCGAACGCTGGAGATCAGGGAGCGCTACCTCGCCGCTGGGGACCCGGACCGGCTGCCGTCGCAGGACTGCGGTGTCCGCCGCGAGATCGT
>JASHXJ010000431.1 GCA_030043595.1 Trebonia sp. | reverse complement strand
ACCGTCACCCGCACCTCGTCGCCGAGCGCGTCGTCGATCACGGCGCCGAAGATGATGTTCGCGTCCACCGCCGCCGAGTTGGACACCAGCTGCGCGGCCTCGTTGATCTCGAACAGGCCGAGGTCGGAGCCGCCCTGGATGGACAGCAGCACGCCGTGCGCCCCGTCGATCGACGCCTCGAGCAGCGGTGACGAGATCGCCATCTCCGCGGCGGCGACCGCCCGGTCGTCGCCGCGCGAGGAGCCGATGCCCATCAGCGCGGACCCGGCACCGGACATGACGGACTTCACGTCCGCGAAGTCGAGGTTGATGAGGCCAGGCGTGGTGATCAGGTCGGTGATGCCCTGGACACCGGACAGCAGCACCTGGTCGGCCGCCTTGAAGGCGTCCAGCACGCTCACGTGCCTGTCCGATATCGACAGCAGCCGGTCGTTGGGGATGACGATCAGCGTGTCCACCTCGCTGCGCAGCCGCTCGATCCCGGTCTCCGCCTGGATGGCCCGGCGCTTGCCCTCGAACCCGAACGGCCGTGTCACCACCCCGATCGTCAGCGCACCGAGCGAGCGGGCCACGTTGGCGACCACGGGAGCGCCGCCGGTGCCGGTCCCGCCGCCCTCCCCCGCGGTGACGAAGACCATGTCGGCGCCCTTGATGACCTCCTCGATCTCCTCGCGGTGGTCTTCGGCGGCCCTGGCGCCCACGTCGGGGTTGGCGCCGGCGCCGAGCCCGCGGGTCAGTTCCCTGCCCACGTCGAGCTTGACGTCGGCATCGCTCATCAGGAGGGCCTGCGCGTCGGTATTGATAGCGATGAACTCGACGCCCTTGAGTCCCTCTTCGATCATGCGATTGACGGCGTTAACGCCGCCGCCGCCGATTCCGACGACCTTGATGACCGCCAGATAGTTCTGCGGTGCTGCCACGAGGAGGGTACCTTTCCGCTCGCTTTAACCTGCCCGGGCGCAGGCCATTCAGGCCCGGCCCGGTTCTGGCCCTGAACTGGGGAAACCCCGCGCTGGTGGCAATGCGGCCGCAATGGGGCCGCCGACGAGCCGGCGGAATTCTCGCGCCAATGGTTTCACCTTCAGGTTGAGATTTAGAGTTTTGTCATCCCTACGATTGATACGGACAGTAGGGTGGGAAGGCTGCAGGGTCAACTAACCACGCGGTACCGCCTAGCGTGTCGCGAGACTACTGTGTCACGGCGGTTCCCGGCGCGCTTACGTCGTAGTAGCTCGCGGGGTCCCGCATCAGGATGGCAAGCTCCTCGCCCTTCTCCCGCGCCCGGTCCGTGCCGCCCCAGACGACGGTCGCGTGGTCGCTCAGGTAGAGCGTCACCTGGTTCTGCGCGGCGGAACCGGCTGTCCCTGTCACCGCCACCGCCGTGACCGATCTGGCCAGCCACGACGGCAGCTCGGCCAGCACGGCCGATGTCAGCGCCAGGGCCGGGTCGCCGTGCAGCGCGCTGTCCGGCAGCGAGGTCTCGAACAGCGGCATGCCCGCGGGCCGCGTGCCGGCCCACGTGACGATGACACCGCTGGGGTCCACGAGGTCGTACCCGCCGGTCGTCCGGACCGCGACCACCGGGACCCGTTCCCTGACCGTGATCACCAGATGGTCCGGCCAGTCCCTGGCCACGGTGGCGGAGGCCACCTGCCTGATCGCCTCCACCCGCCGCGCGACCTGGCCGGCGTCGACCCGCAGCAGCGGCGTGCCGAGCGGGACGTCGGCGGCGGCCAGCACCTGCGCGGGCGAGACGAGGTGCGTCCCCGTCACCGTGATCGAGCGGACCACGAGCATCCGCGAGCCGACCAGCACCCAGCCGATGCCGGCGATGACGGCGAGCCCCGCCAGCGCGAGGATGGCGGCGCGCCATGGGGTGCGCCACCGGGTGCGGGTCCGCGGCGGGGCCGCCGGCTGGGTGCCGGTCACTGACGGTCCCCGGAGATCCCTGACGCGGCGGCGAGCTCGTCGAGCACGAGCGGGCCGAGCCGGGTGACGTCGCCCGCCCCCATCGTGAGCACCAGGTCGCCGGGCGCGGCGATGGCCGCGACGACCCGCGGGACGTCCTCCAAAGACGGCACGTACCGTGCCGCGCCGCCGGGCACCGCGGCGGCGACCAGGTCGCCGCTGACCCCGGGCTCGGGGTCCTCGCGCGCCGCGTAGACGTCGAGCACCACGACCTCGTCCGCGAGGCCGAGCGCCGCGCCGAACTCGGCCGCGAAGATCCGGGTCCGGCTGTACAGGTGCGGCTGGAAGACCGCGACGACCCGGCCGCCGTCCGCGATCGCCCGCGCGGCCCGCAGGTCCGCGGCGAGCTCGGTCGGATGGTGGGCGTAGGTGTCAAGCACGCGGACGCCGCCTGCCTCGCCCTTCGGTTCCAGCCGGCGGGCCGTGCCGCGGTAGCGGGCCAGCGCCTGGGCCGCCTGCCGTGGCGCGATCCCGAGCTCGGTGGCGGCGGCGAACGCGGCGGCGGCGTTCAGCGCGTTGTGCCGGCCGGGGACCTCCAGGCGGATATCGCAATCGATATTCCCGAACGGTCCCGGGTGACCGCTGACCGAGAACGTCGTCCGCATCCCGCGGGCGAGCGCCCCGCGCACCCGGTAGTCGGCGGCCGCGGACTCCCCGTACGTGCGCACCCGCAGCCCGCGGCCACGGGCCTGGCCGGCCAGCTCTCTCGCGCCCGGGTCGTCCGCGCTGGTCACCAGCAGCCCGCCGGGCGTGATCCGGGCGAGGAACGCGCCGAAGGACGCGCGATACGCCTCGGCCGTCCCGTAGTTGTCCAGGTGGTCGGCCTCGACGTTGGTGATCACCGCGGCGTCCGGTGACAGCATGAGGAACGAGCCGTCGCTCTCGTCCGCCTCGGCGACGAAGTCCGGTCCCGCGCCGTCGGCCGCCCCCGTGCCGGTGGCCGCGAGGATGCCGCCGATCATGTATCCGGGGTCCGCGCCGGCCTCCCGCAGCACGGTGGTGATCATCGACGTGGTCGTCGTCTTGCCGTGCGTCCCTGTCACGGCGATGAGGCGGCGGCCGAGGGTCAGCGAGGCGAGCGCGGCGGCGCGGTGCAGCACCCGGATGCCGCGGCGCCTCGCCTCGGCCAGTTCGGGATTGTCCTGGCGGATGGCGCTCGACATCACGAGCGTGTCCGCGTCGCCGAGGTGGGCGGCCGCGTGGCCGACGTGCACCCGCGCGCCAAGTGCCGCGAGCTCGCACAGCGCCGCGGACGCGGCGGAGTCGGTGCCGGACACACTGACCCCGCGGGCCAGCATGATCCGGGCGATCCCGGACATGCCGGCGCCGCCGATGCCCACCAGGTGCACCCGCCCGAGCGCTGCGAGCGGGACCGGTTCTGTCGGGGTCACCAGCGCCATCGGGCACCTGCCCTGCCGGTCACCGCGCCTGCCGGTGCCTGCCAGGCGCCGGGTACTGGCCGGCGGCCGGCGGCTGCCGCGCCTCGGCCGGCGGGAACAGGTCGCCTGGCGCGCTCTCCCGCGAGCCGGGCGGCGCGGACTGCTTGCCGGGAGCCGGGGTGAACAGGCCGCCCGGCCTGCCGTCCTGGCGGCCCCAT
>JASHXJ010000430.1 GCA_030043595.1 Trebonia sp. | reverse complement strand
CCGCGTGTTCGCGCCCGGCCGCCCGCGCCCGCTCATCGTCGGGACCCCGGGGCCGCGCGGCACGGGACGGCCGGTGCCGGGCGGCTACGTGCTGAGCGGGCGGTGGGGCTTCGCCAGCGCGATCGCGCAGTCCGACTGGCTGATCGGCGGCTTCCGTGTGGCCGGGGACGAGGACCGCCTGATGGTGTGCGTCGTTCCGGTGGAGGCGGCCGAGGTCATCGACAACTGGCACGTGGCGGGCCTGCAAGGCAGCGGCAGCTTCGACTTCCGCCTGGACGAGGTCTTCGTCCCCGAGGAGATGACCTTCGCGCGGGCGGCGAGCGCCTGCCGCGGCGGCGCCTTGTTCCACCAGGAAGCGCACGTGTTCCTGTCCAACGAAGTGCCGCCGCTGTGCATCGGCCTGGCCCGCCGCGCGCTGGACCAGATGACCGAACTCGCCGGCCGCACCGCGCGGTTTCCCGGCGGCCCCGCGCTCAGCGAGCGCGCGGTCTTCCACGGGGAGCTTGGCCGGGCCGAGGCCAGGCTCCGGGCGGCCAGGCTGGTGCACCGGGACGCCGTCGCGGCGTCCTGGGCGGCCGCGCGAGCGGGACGCGAGACGCCCGACAGCGTGCACGCCGCCGTCGCGGCGGCCTCGGTCTACGCGGTCGAGACCAGCGTTGCCGTGATCAGCGGCTTGTTCAGGTACGGCGGCGGCCGGGTGCTGGCACTGTCCGCGCCCCTGCAGCGCTACCTGCGCGACGCGCTGGCCGCCCGGCAGCACATCGGGGTCTCCGAGGAGAACTACGAGCGGGCCGGGCGGGAGCGAATCCGGTCGTGGCAGAGCGAGTCGCGGAGCACGAGCTGAGGGGAGCACGAGCATGCTTGACGGCCTGGCGGGCAAGGTAGCGATCGTGACCGGCGGCGCCGGCGGGCTGGGGTCCGCGTCGGCCCGCCGGCTGTCGGCGGAAGGCTGCCGGGTGGTCGTCGTGGACCGCGACGGCGACGGGGCGCGCGCGGTAGCGGAGAGCCTGCCCGGCGAAAGCGCCTGGGTAGCGGCGGACGTCTCGCGGGAAGAGGAAGTCGATGAGTACCTGGGCGTAGCAGCGCGCTCGTTCGGGAAAATTGACTTTCATCACCTCAATGCCGGGATCCCGGGAACGCCTGGCGGGTTCCCCGACCTGCACGTCGCCGAGTTCGACCGCGTCATGGCCGTGAACGTGCGCGGCGTCTTCCTCGGGCTGCGGGGGGCGTTCCGCCGGTACCGGGAGCAGGGAACCGCGGGGACCGTCGTGCTCACCGCCTCGATCGCGAGCCTGCGCGGGAGCGCCGACCTGATCGCCTACCAGACCTCCAAGCACGCGGTCCTCGGGCTGCTGCGGGGCGCGGCCATGTACGGCGGGCCGCTCGGCATCCGGGTGAACGCGGTCGCACCCGGGATCATCCCGACCAACCTGTTTCCCGCGGGCGGTTCGCCGGGCGGCCGGGACGACATGCGGCAGCGGGCGGCCACCACGCCGCTGCGCCGCCCCGGCACGCCGGAAGAGATCGCGTCGGTCGTCGCCTTCCTGCTGAGCGAGGAGTCGGCGTACATGACCGGCGAGGTTGTTTCCGCGGACGGCGGCGCGGCGATCATGAGCACGGTGCGCCCGTCCGGCGGTGCCGGCGCGTGGGACTTCGCATCGCTCGACCGCAGGACCTACCTACCCAGGGAGGAGTAGCGCGTGACTGGACAACAGGTCGGCTTCGTCGGTCTCGGCAACATGGGCGGGCGGATGACCCGGCGCCTGACCGGGGCGGGCATCACCGTGGTGGGGTACGACGTGCGTCCCGGACAGGCTGAGGCGGCCGGCGCCGTGGCGGCCCAGTCCCCGGCCGCGGTCTGCGCGGGCAGCGATTGCGTGCTGCTGTCGCTGCCGGACAGCAAGGTCGTGGAAAGCGTGGTGCTCGGCGACGGGGCCGGTGACCACGGCCTCGCGGGCGCGGCCAGTCCCGGGCAGGTGATCATCGACCTGAGCACCGCGGCGCCTGCTTCCACCCGCCGCATCCACGCCGCCCTGGCCGCCCTCGGCGTCGAGTACCTGGACGCGGGCATCTCCGGCGGGGCCGCGGCCGCGGAGAAGGGCACGCTCACGATCATGGTCGGCGGGTCCGCCGCCGCCCTGGACAGCATCGGCTGGGTGTTCGGGCCGATCGCGTCGAAGGTGGTGCTGATGGGCGGGTCCGGCGCCGGGCACAGCACCAAGCTGCTGAACAACTTCCTCAACGCGGTCACCCTGGCCGCCACCGCCGAGGTGATGGTGGCCGCGCGCAAGGCCGGGCTCGACCTCGCGGCGGTCCTCGACGTGATCAACGCCAGCAGCGGCGTCAGCTACGCGAGCACGCACCGCTTCCCGCGCATCATCACGGGCGACTACCTGGAGGGCGGGCTCACCAGCGAGCTGATGACCAAGGATCTCGTGCTCTACGTCGACCACGTCAGGGAGCTCGGCGTGCCCTGCCTGAACGCGGCGGGACCGCTGGCCTCGTTCGGCGCGGCGAGCAACCTCGGCTATGGCAACCAGATCAGCAACCGGGTGGTGGACGCGATCGGCGACCTCGCCGGCGGCGTGCGGCTGTTCTCGCCGGCCTCGCCGGCCTCGGCGGCCTCGCCGGCCTCGCGGGCTGCGGGCGAGGAGGGGGCGCGATGACCGCGGCGGGGGCTTCGGAGCGCGTCGGATTCGTCGGCCTCGGCAACATGGGGATGCCGATGGCCGGGCACCTCGTCGCGGCCGGGTACCACGTCCAGGGCTTCGACGTCTCGGCCGGCGTGATGGCCGCCATCGCCGGCCGTGAGGGCTTTTCCGCCGCGCCCTCGCTGACCGCGGTCGGTGACGGCGCGGCCGCGGTCATCTTGATGCTGCCGGACTCCAACGTGGTCGAGCATGTGCTGCTGGCCGGCGGGCTGCTCGCCAGCCGTCCGCCGGGGAGCATGGTCATCGACATGAGCTCCTCGGACCCGCTGCGCACCAGGGAACTCGCGGCGCGGGCTTCGGCCGCGGGCGTCACGCTGATCGACGCGCCAGTCTCGGGCGGCGTCTCCGGGGCGCGGGCCCGCACGCTCACGATCATGGTCGGCGGCACGGAGGAGGCGCTCACCGCCGCCCGCCCGCTGCTTGCCGCCATCAGCCCGCGCGTGGCGCGCGCCGGCGACGTCGGCGCCGGGCACGCGATCAAGGCGCTGAACAACCTGATGTCCGCTGCGCACATGGTCGCGAGCTCCGAGGCGCTGATCGCGGGCCGCCGGTTCGGGCTCGACCCGGCGGTCATGCTCGAAATCATCAACGGCTCGAGCGGGCGGAGCGGCTCCACCGAGAACAAGTGGCCCAATTACGTGCTCACCGGCACGTACGACGCCGGGTTCAGCATCCGGCTGCTGGTGAAGGACATGAAGCTCGCCCTGGCGATCGAGCACGCCACGGGAACCCCCGCCACGGTGAGCGAGGCGGCGACCGCCGCGTGGGAGGCGGCGGCCGGCGAGCTGCCGCCCGACGCTGACCACACCGAGATAGCCCGCTGGCTGGACAGGGGGCCTTAGATACTTATCCCGAACGGATACGTGGCGGCTGTTTCGCCGCCATGCTCCGTCCGGCAGCCCAAAGCCGCCCGCCGCCGATCGTTGCTGCCCACAGCCGCTCATCGGCATGCGTCGAACAGCCTTGACGCGGCCCGGCGCGCGACTGGATTCTGCTGTCACACGTGCGGTATGCGGTAGCGGCGTGCGGTAGTGTGCCCGCGCACCCGGGAGGTAAGGACGTTGACGAACGACGAACCGGCGCAGGAGTACCTGGAGCTTGCCGGGGGCCGCGTCCATCTGTTCCGCGCTGGCGAGGGAGAGCCGCTGCTCTTCCTGCACGCGGCGGGCGGAGCGGGAACATGGCCCGAATTCCTGGGGCTGCTCGCGGGCAGCGGCTTCGACGTGATCGCGCCGGATCATCCCGGGTTCGGGAAGACCGACGACTTCCCGGAGGTAGAGGCGATCGACGACCTCGTCTACCACTACCTCGACGTGCTCGACGCGCTCGGCCTGGACCGGGTGCACGTGGTCGGGGCGTCGTTCGGCGGCTGGATCGCGGCTGAACTGGCCGTGGCTTCGCCGCAGCGCCTCGGGTCGCTCGTGCTGCTGAGCGCGGCGGGCCTGCGGCTGCCGGACCACCCCGTCGCCGACCTCTTCCTCATGCCGCCGGCGGAGCTTATGGCGACGCTCTTCCACAACCCGCCCCCGCCGGCTCCGGCCCCGGCCGCGCCGGACATCGACGCGGTGCTCGCGGCCTACCGGGACGCGACCGCCCTGGCCCGCTTCTCCTGGGTGCCGTTCCTGAGCAACCCCAAGCTGGAACGCCGGCTGCACAGGATCAGCGCGCCGACGCTGGTCGTGGCGCCGTCCGACGACCGGCTCATCCCGGTCGCGCACGCCCGCCGGTACGCGGCGCTGATCCCCGGCGCGCGCTATGACGAGGTCGCCGACTGCGGCCACGCGATGTACTTCGAGCGTCCCGCGGAGTTCGCCGGCGTCACGGCGGCCTTCCTGAGCGAGCAGCCCCTGGCCAAGAGCGGAGTCAGCCGGTGAAGTTCAGCTTCTTTCACCTGATGCCCTACCCGTACCTGCCCGACGACTTCGACGAGAAGTACTCCTCATCGTCGCTGACGTACCGAACGCGAACTTCGACCCCAAGCTCGGCATCGCGCTGTACCACCGCTACCTGGACGAGCTGGAGTACGCGGACAAGCTCGGCTTCGACGGCATCGCCGTCAACGAGCACCACCAGAGCGCCTACGGGCTGATGCCGTCGCCGAACATCATGGCCGCGGCGCTC
>JASHXJ010000429.1 GCA_030043595.1 Trebonia sp. | reverse complement strand
CGGCATGCGCGGCATCAAGGACATCAGGGGCAAGGCTGCCGGGAGGGACGGTGCCCGATGCCGCGGCGTAGCGACCTGAAGTCGGTGCTGGTCATCGGGTCCGGCCCGATCGTGATCGGCCAGGGCTGCGAGTTCGACTACTCGGGCACTCAGGCATGCCGCGTCCTCAGGCAGGAAGGCATCCGGGTCAGCCTGGTCAACTCCAACCCGGCGACGATCATGACCGACCCGGAGTTCGCCGATGCCACCTACGTGGAGCCGATCACGACGGACGTGCTGGAGAAGGTCATCGCCAAAGAGCGCCCGGACGCCCTGCTGCCGACCCTCGGCGGGCAGACCGCGCTCAACGCCGCGGTCGCGCTGCACGAGAACGGCACGCTGCGCAAGTACAAGGTCGAGCTGATCGGCGCGGACATCGACGCGATCGAGGCCTGCGAGAACCGGGAGAAGTTCAAGGAGATCGTCACGAACCTCGGCGCCGAGGTTCCCAGGAGCCAGATCTGCCACACGATCGACGAGTGCTTCGCGGCGGTCGCGGAGCTCGGCCTCCCGGTCGTCATACGGCCTTCCTTCACCCTCGGCGGCGCGGGCTCCGGCATCGCCTACGACGAGGCAGACCTCAGGAGGATCGCCGGCGCCGGCCTGGACGCCAGCCCGGTCACCGAGGTCCTGCTCGAGGAGTCGATCATCGGCTGGAAGGAGTTCGAGCTCGAGCTGATGCGCGACTCCAGGGACAACGTCGTCATCGTCTGCTCGATCGAGAACGTCGACCCGATGGGCGTGCACACCGGCGACTCGGTCACCGTGGCCCCCGCGATGACGCTGACGGACCGCGAGTACCAGCACATGCGCGACACCGCCATCAAGATCATCCGCGCGGTGGGCGTCGACACCGGCGGCTGCAACATCCAGTTCGCGGTCAGCCCGCACACCGGCCGCATGGTCGTCATCGAGATGAACCCGCGGGTTTCCCGCTCCAGCGCGCTCGCCTCCAAGGCGACCGGGTTCCCGATCGCCAAGATCGCCACCAAGCTGGCGATCGGCTACACCCTGGACGAGATACCCAACGACATCACCGGGCAGACCCCGGCCAGCTTCGAGCCCGCGCTCGACTACGTGGTCGTCAAGATCCCGCGGTTCGCGTTCGAGAAGTTCCCCGGCGCCGACACCACGCTGACCACGCACATGAAATCGGTCGGCGAGGCGATGGCGATCGGCCGCAACTTCGCCGAGGCCCTGCAGAAGGCCCAGCGTTCCCTGGAGAGCAGCCACGGCCCGTTCAGCTTCAAGGCGGCAGAAGGGGATGCGGCGGGACTGCTTGACCGCTGCCGCACCCCGCACGACGGCCGCCTGAACACGATGCTGCAGGCGCTGCGGGCGGGGGCGAGCGCCGCCGACGTGGCGGATGCGACCAGGATCGACCCTTGGTTCGTTGACCAGGTGGTTCAGATTCTTGAGCTATCCCGAACGATCCGTGCCGCCTCCGAGCTGGACACCAGCCTGCTCCAAGCGGCCAAGGCGGCCGGGTTCTCCGACGCCCAGATCGGCGAGCTGCGCGGCCTGTCCGCCGAGCAGGTCCGCAAGCTCCGCCATGCCCTCGGCATCCGGCCGGTCTACCACGCGGTCGACACCTGCGCCGCCGAGTTCGCGGCGCGCACCCCGTACCTGTACTCCACGTACGACGAGGGCGATGAGGTGCCCGGCGGCGATACGCCCAAGGTGATCATCCTGGGCAGCGGCCCGAACCGCATCGGCCAGGGCATCGAGTTCGACTACGCCTGCGTGCACGCGTCGTTCGCGCTGCGCGAGGCCGGCTACGAGACCGTCATGGTCAACTGCAACCCGGAGACGGTGTCCACCGACTACGACACCTCCTCGCGGCTGTACTTCGAGCCGCTGACCCTCGAGGACGTGCTCGAGGTGGTGCACGCCGAGCAGGCATCCGGGCCGGTGGCGGGGGTGATCGTGCAGTTCGGCGGGCAGACGCCGCTCGGGCTCGCCCGCGCGCTCGAAGCCGCCGGGGTGCCGATCGTGGGCACCTCGCCTGCCGCCATCCACCTGGCCGAAGACCGCGGCGCCTTCGCCTCGGTGCTGGCGCAGGCGGGGCTGACCGCGCCGCGCGGCGAGGTCGCGCTGTCCGCGGACGAGGCGGCCGCCGCCGCCGCGGACATCGGCTACCCGGTGCTGGTCCGGCCCTCGTACGTGCTCGGCGGGCGCGGCATGGAGATCGTCTACGACGAGGCCACGCTGCGCGGCTACGTCTCGCGCGCGACCGCTGCCGCCCCCGACCACCCGGTGCTCATCGACCGGTTCCTCGACGACGCGATCGAGATCGACGTCGACGGCCTGTACGACGGCGAGCACCTGTACCTGGGTGGGGTGATGGAGCACATCGAGGAGGCCGGCATCCACTCCGGCGACTCCGCGTGCGCGCTGCCGCCGATCACGCTCGGCCACGGCGACATCGCGGCGGTCCGCGAGGCGACGCTGCGCATCGCGCGCGGCGTGGGCGTGCGCGGCCTGCTGAACGTGC
>JASHXJ010000428.1 GCA_030043595.1 Trebonia sp. | reverse complement strand
ATGGCCGGTCACGTAGAAAAAGCCGCGCTCTCGGCAGGCTGCCTGGATCTGCCCGGCCACATCAGCCCGGGCGGCAGCAGGCCCGTGACCGAGCAACGGGGCCACATCGATGACCGGCAGCACGGCTGACCCGCCCGAACCTGGCACGAACCCATCGTGCCCGATGCCCGTTGCCGCCGCCACCCTGGGGCACGGACGGACGCCGCCCCACGACCCGCCAGCGCTGCAGCCCGCGGCCAATAGCGCGACCTTATGACAGGGCATCCTGCTCTATGAGCCGAAGATCCCGGGACTGCGTCCAGCCGAACATGGTAATTCCCCGCACTTGAACCCCCAGGCAGCGCAAACTACTGTGTGCGACGGGCAGACACCGGCTCCTCAGGCCGTTTGCCGATGGGCCGGTCGCGTTTAGGCCCGGCGGCAACGCCCGGCCCCGCGCATATTGCCTGGTTCGGAGCTGGCGGCCGCGCGGGCCGCGGATCGGTGACTCGGGCGCGATAGGGAATCAGCCGATCTGCCATAGGTAGGTTCTTCCGTTGGCGTCCCCGGCGGCGATGGTCGTGCCGTCGGGGCTGAATGCAACCGAGCTGACGCCTTGGCTCGATGGGTCAGTCAGCGTCGCGATCAGCCGGTGGCTGGAGGCGTTCCACAGGTAGATCTTCCCGTTTTCGTCCCCGGCGGCGATGGTCGTGCCGTCGGGGCTGAATGCAACCGAGCTGACGCCTTGGCTCGATGGGTCGGTCAGCGTCGCGATCAGCCGGTGGCTGGAAGCGTTCCACAGATAGGTGCTTCCGCTGTAGTCACCGATGGCGATCATCTTGCCGTCAGGGCTGAATGCAACGGAATCGGTCTGCTCGCCCGATGGGTCGGTCAGGGTCGCGATCAGGGAGTGGCTGGAGGCGTCCCACAGGTAGGTGAAGGGTCCTCTCTTTTCGCCGGTCGCGATGGTCCTGCCGTCCGGGCTGAACGCAACCGAGAGGACCTGCAGGCCTGATGGGTCGGTCAGGGTCGCGATCAGGGAGTGGCTGGAGGCATCCCACAGGTAGGTGGGTCCGTACGAGTCGCCGACGGCGATGACATCGCCGTCAGGGCTGAACGCGACCACGGCCAACAGACCGGATGGGTCGGTCAGGGTCGTGATCAGGCGGTGGCTGGAAGTGTTCCACAGGTCAGCGCTTCCGTTGGCGTCGCCGGTGACGATGGTCTTGCCGTCAGGGCTGAACGCAACCTCGACGTATACGCCGGGTGAGCCGGTCAGGGTCGCGATCAGGCGGCGGCTTGAGGCGTCCCACAAGTAGGTGTGTCCGTTTTGGTCGCCGGTGGCGATGATATTGCCGTCAGGGCTGAACGCGACCGAAGAGAGGGGCTGGCCGGATGGGGCGCTGAGCGTGGCGAGAAGTCTGGGCACGAACCCGCGGCCGGGCGGCTTGGTCTGCGGCTTGGTCTGCGGCGGACTGGTCCGCGGGGCAGTCGAGGGCTTCACGTTGGCCTGCGAGCTGGCCTTCGGGGCAGTTGATGTCTTCACGCCACGCGCGGGCTGCGGATTGTTAGTCCCGGATCCTGAGAACAGTCCAGCCCGCTGGGCAAGGAGCACGCCCGCCACCAGTACCAGAACCGCCGCACCGCTGGCAAGCATCCCGGGCCGGCCCCATCGCCGAGCTACCCCTGCGGTCGGCGGCCTGGTAGCGGCAGGATGCGGGGTGAAAGCCAGTTCGGCGGGAAGGGGTTTGGGGGATGGTTCGGTTGCCTGGCCAGACGCCTGTTCCGGCGAGCCATCTGACCGCGATGCCTGCGGCCGTGGAGCCAGCGACCTGGTGTCGGCTTCGGCCAGGCTGGGTCCGGGGGATGGCGCCGGCACGGCGGCTGCGGTGAGCCGCTCGCCATCAGCGGCCTGCCCGTCCCCGGCCTCCGGGTGCGTCTCGTATGCCGCCAGCCCCAGCGCCACACGCAGCGCGTCGGCGAATTCCTGGCAGCTGGGATACCGGTCGGCAGGGTCCTTCGCCATCCCCCTGGCCAGTATCCCGTCCGCCGCCGGCGGCGATCCGGGCCGTCTGGAGGTGAGCAGGGGCGGGGGGTCGTAGGCGTGCGCGTGGATCACCGCCATGCCGTGATCACGCGCGAACGGCGGCGTCCCGGTGAGCAGCTCGAATGCCGTGCACGCGAGGGAGTACTGATCGGCCCGCCCGTCGACTTCCCGGCCCGCGATCTGCTCCGGGGAGATGTAATCCGGAGTGCCCAGCAGCAGCCCCGACCCGGTCAGCCCGACCGACGTCAGCGCCCCCTTGCTCAGCCCGAAATCAGACAGGTACACGTGATCAGGCCGGCCCGGGCGCGCGTCGACCAGCATGTTCGCCGGCTTGACATCGCGGTGCACCAGCCCCGCCGCGTGCGCGGCATCCAGCGCCGAAGCCACCGGCGAGAGTATCGCCGCCGCCCGCCAGGCCGGCAGCGGCCCGGACCGGCGCAGCAGCGACCGGACGTCACCGCCGGCGACATACCGCATCGCGATAAACAGGAGCCCGTCGGCCTCGCCGGCCTCGAACACCGGGATGATATGCGGGTCATCAACCGCCGCGGCGGCACGGGACTCACGGACGAACCGCTCCCGGAATCCGGCATCGACGGCCAGCACCGGCGCGAGCACCTTCAGCGCGACCAGCCTCCCGAGCCGCTCATCCCGGGCTCGGAACACCATCGCCATGCCACCCCGGCCTACCCGCTCCTCGATCAGGTAGCCGGCAACCCTGAACCCCGGCCCAGCCCCCTCCCAGCCGGCTAGGCCGATATTCTCCTCAGGCGGTTCACCCACCAGCCCCTCCAGCACGATGCCCAGCGGATCGGGTAATTGCAAGGCCGATATCGGAATCTCGCCGGCTTTGCCAGAAAACATGTCCTAAGACCGCAAATTTAAGTATTGGGTAGGGTCCAGAGAAGACGCAACCCGTTGCATGCCGCCGACACCACCGCTGGCGCGCCAGCCGTACCAGCGGGGCACGTCACCCTGTGAAAGCGCTACACTCCTCACAGATCAGTCAGTTACTCGTTGCTGCCACACATTTCAGCTGGCTCCGCGGAAGCTGCCGTAAATATCGCATTAGGCGCTTCCGCGTGTTACGGGGGCCGGCTGTGCGTCGCTCAGAGCGGATTCGCGGCGCAGAGGGACGCCGTTGGTACGCAGTACGTGGCGGACATCCAGGATGAGAGGAAAGACCTCGCTGTTCCAGTCCTCGCCCTGCTCGTCCCAGGCCCGTTGCTCGGCTTCGACCGCTGTCCGGTCTTCGGCGAACACTCGCTCGGTGAAGCGTCGGATGAGCGGCCAAGCAAGATGAATGGCCCCGGGGATCGGCGGCTTCTCAATCATGAGCAGGCCGTACACGTGATTGGTCCGCTGCTCGGCGTCTTCCGGTACGTAGGCCACCCAGAGAGAAAAAGCCGGAAGATCGGCGTTCTTGGGGACCAGTTGGAGGGTCTGGTAGGGGTAGCAGGTGCGGATGGTGATGACGTCGGGTGACGCCGTGCCACCGCCGACGCCTTGGGCCGCGAGCAAGCCGGCGCCGCGGTTCTTCTTCCCCCCGGCATGGGTGAACAGGTACCGGGCCTCCACAAAATCCGGGCCCGTGTCGTAGCCGAGGAGCGTGGGCTGGATCCTGCCGACGACGCCGCGGTGCAGGAACTGGTGGTTCATGTCCAGCAGGTTCTCGTGCATGAAGGAATAGTGGCAGCGCACAGTGCGGGAGAACGTCATGGTCTTGTGCTTAGCGGAATCGAACTCCGGCAGCTCTGGCAGTGCTGCCCCGGTCGCATTCTGCGGATCTCCCGGGAAGACGAACACCAGGCCGTAGGCCTCGCGGACCGGATACGCGCGGACACCGCGCGGCGGCCGGGCAGCACCCCGGGGCAGATACGGTATCTGCGAGATGCGGCCGTTCCCGCGATAAGCCCAGGCGTGATAGCAACAGCGGAGCGTGTCGCCTTCCACGACCCCCATGCTCAGCGGTACCTGGCGATGGGCGCACCGGTCCTCCAATGCGTGGACGGTGCCGCTTTCGCCGCGGTACAGCACGATCCGCTCACCTGCGAACGTGGCGGCAAACGTCTTTTGCTTCCGCACGCTCCCGGATACGGCGATCGGGTACCAGAAATTCGGATTGATCCCGGTGCGCCGAAGGTCAGTGACGGAACCGGAACTGTGATCGTGCGAGTGATCCGGGCCAGCCGCCGATCCTGCCCGCTCCGTCTCATTCTTTGCAGAAAGTGTCTCAGACATGCACTTTTCCTTGGGTGCGGCTTACCTGATACAAGACGGGCAGCAGCGAGATCCCGAGGCGTTAACGCTTGCGCCGAGCGGGGACCGCCGTCTGGCCGCCTTCTGCCGATGCTCCCCTGACAGCTCCCCGCTGTCAGGATGAATCTCACAATCCAAGAGCCGGTCAGGACCGGCCCATACCCGCCCCTTTCCACCCGTGCCAGCGGACTCGGCTTGACACGGGCGGCAGCCGCTAATCAGGATCCCCTACTTGGCATGGAAGAATAATGACACCGATAGTTGGCTTCCGATACCACGAATCGGAATGGTGGGCCACCCTGTTGCGACTTGTGAATATGCGTGACATCGGCTGTGAATATTGAGCGATCGAGACGGGTCGGCGTGCGCGACGCGAGCACCGTGGTTACGTTTTGGGAGACGATACGCGCCCAAGGCGTTCCGGCGATGCGAGCTTCCGTGCTCATGTCCAGACGACAACGCCGGAGCACGTGCTGTATGGGATGGCCGCAGCGCCAGGCGGTGCCGTTATGGGCTGTCGGAGCCAGCATGACCTCCGCCGCCACCGCCTCCGTGCCGGCCAGCATGCTCTGGAACGGCAAGGCCTGGCGGAAAGTGCCCGTCCCTGGCCCGGCAGGCAGCTTCCTCGCAGGCGCTGCTTTCATCCCCGGGGCACCGCCCGGGCGGTCGGCGGCACAGGAAGCACCGTCGTCATGCACTGCACCGGGACAGCATGGGATCCAGGTAAAGAGCCCACCGGACAACGGCACGCTACGCACGGTGGCAGCCACCTCGACCGGCAACGCCCGGGCAGTCGGGTTTACCAACTCGGGATCGACGCTGATCCTGCACTGGAACGGCACGACCTGGAGCTAACCTTTGCCATCCAGCCTCGAATGCCCGCCAGCTGCGCCTGGGGGAGATACCTGCCACGGTCCCTGCCAGCCGGGTTCGCTGGGCCGGTTCTCGCGGCCAACGCAAGCAGTGCCCGTGCAGTAACACAACAGGGCCTGGCGCAGCGGCCGCTGCAGAACGAGTAGGTATGTTTGCTACGCAACCTTCGGTTGGCCGGCAGGCGAGCCGAAGAATCGGTGTGGGGGTTTGTATATTTGTGGCAGGACTTCCGTCTGACCGCCGTGGTCGACTGTGCGCGATAATCATGATCGCCGTCACGCCTGACTGGGCCTGAACCCGCGCTCGGCGGCAGCGAGGCGCAACGGCTGGCTAACTCCGTCACGCTCTGTGACCCGGCGTAGAAACATGCTATGACTGTCCCTGACAGCCGGAACAGCCCGCGGCGTAGTAGATCCAAGCCGACGCGGACCCGGTGCGGTGCGATGATGCAACGGCCGTCCGCGTGACCTCGACGCGCGCATTCAGGCGAGGCAGCAAGCCGAGTGCTGGTGCGAAATGTCATACTATTTGGTGTGTCCAATACGCTGATTGATGCTCCTTGTGAGACCAAAGAGGAGTCAGAGATGGGTGACGGGGATTCTCTAACTGTAGTCGACTTGCAAGAAGGACTTGAGCAAGGAATGCTCTTGGCGAGAGCCGAGACATTCTGGCCATGCCGCAACGGTGAGCGAATCCGGTTCAGCTGGGAAAACGATCCTCCTGCAGGTGCCGTAAGGATAGGTCCGCACAACGGTCAACCCCGGACCAATGTCCTCGTGCCCGAGGGAACCTTTAGAGTATGCAAGGCAAATGGAGCACCAAAACAACGTAATGCCGATTACGATAGGTCAGAGGATACGCGACCGCTGACAATGATTTCGGGCAAGTATACCTGGGACCAGCCGGGAAGACCAATGATCGTGATAATTCTCCCCCCCGGGAAGACCCTTACCTACGTACGCCCAAAACCTGGCAACAGGGGTGTGTGGGAACGAAACTGGCGCATATGCGTGTTTTGGCCTGCCCCGCTACGATCGAGGCCTTATTACTTTTCGATTGGTTCGGAAGGTGCGCTGGCGAAGAACGTTAGTGATTGGCAATCTAAGACATCGGGAATCCGGCCGCTAAGCCGCTTCCAGGCCATTATTTGCCTCCTTCTTGCGGTAGTATTTCTTGGTATAATTGCCACGGCGATCGCTCTGGTCGGGGAAGTCGCAGTTGGCACATGGATTGGGAGCATCGGAACAGTTATTGGGCTGGTAGTCACACTCCTGGCGCTTCCGGCACGGCCTGAATCAGGCCAAAGTGCTGTAAGTCATCGTCTACGACTTCCTCATTGAGCCCACAAGGGAGCACTCGGAAACGGTGGGCGTGCGACGTCGTGTCGAGGGAATACGGCCCGAGTTGGGCCATCCTGGTGCGCAAGTCAGTTGTCGCGCGTCGGTGCCCCGCTGAGGCTTCCTTGTGACTCGTGGGTGTCAACTGTTGTTTCTTGTTCAGGAGGGGCGGCGGTGGAGCCGCCGGAAGCAGTACCCGGCCAGGGCCAGGGCCAGGGCGAGGTAGATGGCGGTCTCGGTGGCCTGGAAGCGCCAGTAGCGGCTGGCGGGCTGGTAGGAGATGGCTTCCCGGATGCCGTGGCCGGCCAGGCAGTCAAGGAAGTCGACGGGGGTGCCCGGCTGTCCCTGTGCGCTGCTGCCCACTTGCGTGCCCGCGCCCGTGGAGGTGCCGTTGGCCGTGGCAGCGCTGGCGTTCGCCAGCGATATGCAGGCGGCCGGGGTGGTGCCGGCCGGCTGTCCGGCGGCGTTGACGGGCCCGCTGGACAGTAGCCAGGCGCCGGGCTGGCTGGGGATGCCGGTGGCGAGGAGCGTGTAGGTGGTGCCGCCCGGGCCGGGTGACGCCAGGGCGGCACCCAGACCGGTGACGGGGAGGACCGTGTGGTCGGGCGGGGCGAGGTTGGGGCGGACCCACAACGGCATGGCGACCTGGAGGGCGGCGAAGACGGCGAGGGTGACGGCCATGG
>JASHXJ010000427.1 GCA_030043595.1 Trebonia sp. | reverse complement strand
GCGCGAGATCCGCGTCCAGCGCCGCCTCGTCGTAGCCCTGCGCCCCCGCGCCGGCCACCGCCTCGATGGCGCGGCGGCGCGCGGCCGGGCTCGCCGGGTCACCCGCGTGGAGCATGACGGTCACCAGGGCGCGCATGCCGGCGGGCAGCGCCTGCTCCATCTGGGCGGCGGTGGGCAGCCGCAGCACGTCGGTGACGTACCGGGTCTTGCACGTGGTGCACTGCACGTGCTCGCCGGTCTTGTTCAGCGGGATGATGGGGATGAAGAACAGCGTGACGAACCGGCGGCCCGCACGGTGCCGGTAGCCACGGTCGCCGCCGCATTTGCGGCAGAAGAACACTCCCTGGGCGATCGTGTGGTAGACGACGCGCAGACCCCAGATGATCAGCATCAACGCCCCTTCCCCTTGGCACCGCGTTCCGATCGCCCTTGGCCGATTATGTCCTGTTTCGAGCCGTTAGACGAGATTCGCGGGGACAACCGTGATCATCCGGTTATCCGTCCGGCCGATGGTAGCGGCCGGCGTGGCGGCGCGCCGGACCGCCAGGAAAATCGTTCGCGTCGCGGGGCGGGCGGGTGTTGGCTGGACAGATGCGCATCGTGCGAGTAGATCCCGGGGACGACGTTGCCCTGCGGGCGTGCCACCAGGTCCACGTCGCGGCACAGGGGGCGGACGAGCCGCTGCTGCCACCGCAGTCATTCGGGGTGTTCCGGGTCTGGCTGATGAACGGCTGGGACAGCGATCCGGGCGAGGCGTGGTTCGTCCCTGGCGAGGCGCCGGGCGAGGCGCTCGGCTGGTACCGGCTGGCGCTTCCGGACCTGGAGAACCTGGACCGGGGGTTCCTCATCCCGGTCGTGCACCCCGCGTCCCGGCGTCGCGGCATCGGCCGCGAACTGCTGCGGCACGCCGCTGAGCGGGCGGCGGCGAACGGGCGGACGGTCTTCGGCAGCGCGGCGCTGCGGGGTTCGGCCGGCGACGCGTTCGCCCGGCAGGCGGGCGCGCAGCCCGGGCTCGCGGAGGCGCGGCGCGTCCTCGACCTGCGCAAGGTCCCTGATGGCCAGTTCGCGCGGCTGCGCTCGACCGCGGCCTCCGCCTCCGCGGCAGGCGGGTACACGCTCGTGTCGTGGACCGGTCCCACCCCGGAGGAGTACCTGGGCCGGGTCGCCGAGGCGCTCAACGCGATGAACGACGCGCCGCGCGACCCGGGTTACGAGGACGACATCTGGGACGCCGAGCGGGTCCGGGACCGGGCCGACCGCCTGCTGCGGCTCAGCGACGTGCGCGGCTACTCGGTCGCGGCGCTGCACGACGCGACCGGCGAGATGGCGGGGCTGACCCAGGTCGAGGTCGATCCGGAGTTCCCTGACTGGGGATTCCAGGGCCTCACCGCGGTGCTCCGCCCGCACCGCGGGCACCGGCTGGGCCTGCTGACCAAGGCCGCGATGCTCGAGTGGCTGGCGGTGGCCGAACCGAAGCTCGAGCGGATCATCACCGGCAATGCCGCGTCCAACCAGCACATGATCTCCGTCAACGAGACGCTGGGCTATGAGCTGGTCGAGCCCAGCTGGCAGTTCTACGACCTGCCTGTCGCGTCTGCCGCGTCAGCCTCGTCAGCCGCGGCGAGCGCCTAGCGGGCGGGGGAATGCTCGAAGCGGATTCTTTGTGCGATGTCCGGTCCCCTCTGCGGGGCCGGACATCGCACGATCATCGGCGGCGGCGGCGTCAGTCGTAGAAGCCCAGGCGGCGGAGCTGCTTGGGGTTGCGCTGCCAGTCCTTGGCGATCTTGACGTGCAGGTCGAGGTAGATCCTGGTGCCGAGGAGCGCCTCGATCTGGCCGCGGGCGCGGGTGCCGACCTCCTTCAGGCGCGCGCCCTTCGTGCCGATGACGATCGCCTTCTGGCTGGGCCGCTCCACGTACAGTTCGGCGTGCACGTCGGTGAGGTCCGGCTGCCCGGGGCGCGGGCCCATCTCCTCGACCACCACCGCGATCGAGTGCGGCAGCTCGTCCCGCACTCCGTCCAGCGCGGCCTCCCTGATGAGCTCGGCGACCATGATCTGCTCGGGCTCGTCCGTGAGCTCCCCGTCGGGATACAGGGGCGGTCCTTCGGGCAGATGGGAGACGAGCACGTCGGCGAGCACGTCAAGCTGGTACCCGGTCACGGCGGACACCGGCACGACGTCCGCCCAGTCGCCGAGTTCGCTCACGGCCAGGAGCTGCTGCGCGACCCGTTCGGGTGACGCCTCGTCGGACTTGGTGACGATCGCGACGACGGGGGTGCCCTTCAGCCCGGCCAGCTCGCGGGCCAGGTACCTGTCGCCCGGCCCGACCTCGTCCGGCGCGGGAACGCAGAATCCGATCACGTCGACCTCGGTCAGGGTCGAGCGGACCAGGCTGTCCAGCCGCTCGCCGAGCAGCGTGCGCGGCCGGTGCAGGCCGGGCGTGTCCACCAGGACCAGCTGCGCGTCCGGCCGGTGCACGATGCCGCGGATGACCCTTCTGGTCGTCTGCGGCCGGTCGCTGGTGATCGCCACCTTGGCGCCCACGAGCGCGTTCGTCAGAGTCGACTTGCCGACGTTCGGGCGGCCGGCCAGGCAGGCGAAGCCGGAACGGAACCCGGTAACCTGCCTGGCTGTCACGTGCTGCGGCCCCATCCTCTGATTGTCCCGCATCCTGGGCACCAGACACGCCGCGTCCGTGGTGTGCGCGTCGCGCATAGCGGGTCACCGCGATAGTAAAGTCCCGACCAGCTAGCCTGTCGCCACCTCGCGGGAGACCGACGCGATGACCCTGGATCCCAGCCGCTACGAGTGCCCTGAACACCACATTGACCTCACCGACCTCGTCGAGGAGACGCTCGCGGGCGACGGGCCGCCCGTCGCCTACTTCCACCTGCGGAAACCGACGGCCGCCCGGCCGTTCCAGGTGATCGTCACCTGCCCGGGCGCGAACGGCGCCGGGGCGCATCAGCTCACCTGCACCGGGACCCGGACCCAGTGACCGACCCAGTGCCGCCGGCCAGTCCTGCTCCGCCGCCCGCTCCCGTTCCGCTCACCGGCACGGCCGCCGGCCCGGTGCGCCCGACCACGGACGCCGACCGGGCATGGGCCGACCTGGCCGCTGAGCTCACGCCCGCCGCGTCCATGGCGCGGATCGACGCGGTCACCGCCCGGGCCGTCACCACGATCACCGTCATCGGCCTGCTGCTCACCGCCCTCGGCGCGCTCGGTGCCGGCCAGCTGGCCGGAGACAGCCCCGCCGCCGCGGCCCTCGCGGTCGCCGCCGTCATCGTCTCTTCCATCTCGGTGGCGTGCGCGCTCACCGCCCAGGTGCTGACCGTCAGCCGGCGCCTCAACACCGCCGACCTGGCACAGGTCAGGGCCTGGTACCACCGGCAGTTCACCGTCCGCGCCTACGCCACCCAGGCCGCGACGATGCTGCTGATCCTCGCCGCCCTGCTGGCCGGCGCCACCGCCGCGACCACCCTGCTGACCGCCCCCGCGCCAGCGCACCCCGCGACGTCGTCCCGCTGAGGCCCGCGCCGTGCAAAGGCCTCGGGTCCGCGGCGGCAGTCTGCACTGCCTTATCCCGAACGGTCCGTGGCGTCTGTCCCCGGTTCCCGCATCCCCTCGCGGCGCGATGTCACCGGCCGCGCTGTTCCAGGCCGGCGATGAGCCGCTCGGC
>JASHXJ010000426.1 GCA_030043595.1 Trebonia sp. | reverse complement strand
CAGGCCGTTCAGCAAAGGATCGACGTCGATGACCGCTCATCATCTCGCCGGGACGGGCTCGCCGCGCCAGTGGACACCCTGGCCCGTGCCCTGGTATGCCAGCGCCGCGGGTCTGGCAGGCCCCGACCTGCGGGAGATCTGGTGAGCGCACGGGCTCGCAAGCTGTCTTATGAGCTGCTCGGCTGCGGCCTGCACGGGCATGTCTTCGCCGGCACCGACGCCGCGGCCGTGCGCCCCCAGGACTACCTGGTGGTGCGCGAATATGCGGGCCTGCGCTGGTATCGCTGCCTGCGGTGCGACGCGTGGATGCCGCAGCAGGCCCCTTCCTCGCCCGGGCGCCCCTTTCCTCCCGAGCGCGAAGAGATCACCCTGCCGCTGCGCGGGCGTCCCCTGCGGGACCGGTACGTGCTGCGCCTGATCGCGGTGGACCGGGCGATCCACTTCGTCGTGCTGGCCGTGCTGGGCGTCGCCCTCCTCGCGTTTGCCGCCAACAAGCCGATGCTGCAGCGGGGTTTCATGCGCATCCTCACCGCCCTGCAGGCCGGAGTGGGCGGGCCGGCGAACACCGCGAGCGGCGGTGTCGAGGGCGAACTGACCCGGCTGTTCGCGATCAGCACCCGCAGCCTGGAACTGACGGGGGTCATTCTCATCGCCTACGCCGTCCTGGAGGGCATCGAGGCTGTCGGGCTGTGGCACGCGAGGAGGTGGGCCGAATACCTGACGTTCGTGGCCACGGCGCTGCTTGTGCCGCTCGAGGTGTACGAGATCAGCCACCGGCCCACGGTGCTCAAGGGCCTCACCCTGGTCATCAACCTGGCCATCGTCGTCTACCTGGTGATCGCGAAGAGGCTCTTCGGCATCCGCGGCGGCCAGCGAGCCGAGCGCGACGCGCGCGGAGCCGACTCCGGATGGACGGCGCTCGAACACGCCACTCCGCACCCCAGGGCGGACTACTCGCGGTAAGGCCAGGGCACCGACCAGGGTCCGCCCTGGCGCGACCGGCGGACCCCGCGGGAACCGTGGATAGCGCGATGCGCCCGCCAGGATGGCCGGAAGGAGCAGGACATCATGAACGCCATGGACAGCGCCGGCGAGGTCCTGGCCGGCTACCGGGGCCTGCGGGCCGAGCAGGAGGCCTTCTACAAGGATCTGCACCAGCATCCCGAACTGTCCCACCAGGAGCGGCGGACCGCCCTGCGCGTCGCCAGCCAGCTGCAGGGGGATGGCTTCAACGTCCAGGCCGGCATCCTGGCCGGATCGCTGCGCACGCCGCGCGCCACCTACGGCCTGCCCTTCGGCGCCGCAGTCTGGGCCGCCGGCTACATCGTGCTCCCGGAGGCCGGGCTCTACAAGCCGATCCGGGACTACGACTCGACCACGCTGGCCCGCGACCTGAGCGCCCACCTCGCCTACGGGGCCGGCACCGGGATCGCGTTCTGGCTGGTGACCGCCCGGCGGCCGTGAGCTGGCGGGCCGGGGTCTCGTCGGCGGGGGCTGCCAGCACGCGAACTCCCTGCAGCTGCGGCTGCGGGTGCTGACCTCCCGCGTCGTCGGCCGACACAGCCGCGCGATCTGGCTGATATCAGCCTCTCGCCGCGAACGGCTCGCCGCGCCCGTAAGGCACCCTGGCCGCGCCGACGGCGGGACCCAGGCGCTAACCCCCGGTGCCCTGGCCCGGCGGAAGGGATGAGCGGAAGGGATGAGGGGAAAGAGATTGGAGGGAAGAAATTGAGAGAAAGGGACTGGACGGAAGCACGTGCCCACAGGTAACCGAGTTTCCAGGCCAGATTAGGCTCTTACGCTAGTGAGGACGCATGCCGCTTTCGCGGGCCACTGACATGACCATGGCCGAAGCGGCCACGTGGCCGTCCGAGTTCGCCGGCGAAGGGACCGGCCACGGCCTGCGCGGCCGCCGCCGCGAGCGCGAGGTGCTCGACCGGCTGGTGGCCAGTGTGCGGACGGGACGAGGCCAGGTGCTCGTCGTGCGCGGCGCGGCCGGGGCGGGTAAGACAGCGCTGCTTGAGTACCTGCTGGAGCGGGCGGACGGGTGCCGTACCGTGCGCGCGGCGGGTGCTGAATCGGAGATGGAGCTGCCGTTCGCCGGGTTGTACCAGCTGTGCGCGCCGTTCCTGGACCGGCTCGATGGTCTTCCGGGACCGCGAGGTGACGCGCTTGGCGTGGCGTTCGGCCTGCGCGACGGGGCGGGGCCAGATCTCTTCCTGGCCGGGCTGGCCGTCCTGAGCCTGTTGTCGGAGGCGGCAAGGGAGCGGCCCCTGGTCTGCGTGGTCGACGATGTGCAGTGGCTCGATGAGGCCTCGGCGCGGACGCTCGCGTTCGCGGCGCGCCATCTGCCGGCCGGACCGGTCGCGGTCCTCCTGGCGGTGCGCCCGTGCGGCATCGAGCACCGGCTGTCCGGGCTGCCAGAGCTCGCCGTCGGCGGGCTCGCATACGGCGATGCCCGGGCGCTGCTTGACTCTGCCGTGACGGGCCGGCTGGACCAGCGGGTGCGTGACGCGATCGTGGCCGAGGCGCGCGGTAACCCCGGTGTCCTGCTGGAGCTGGCAGCTGCGATGAGCCTGGAGGAACTGGCGGGCGGATACGGGCTGCCCGCCGCCGGACGGCTGCCCGGCCCTGTCGAGGAAGGCTTGCGGAAGCGGCTGACGCCGTTGCCGGAACCGACGCGGCTGCTGCTGCTGGTGGCCGCGGCGGAGCCCACGATGGATCCGGTGCTGGTGTGGCAGGCGGCTGGCGTGCTCGGCGTCGGGGCCGAGGCCGCGGTGCCCGCGGTCGAGGCCGGGCTCATCGAGTCCGGCAGGCTGGTGCGGTTCCGCGATCCGCTGATCCGGTTCGCGGTGTACCGGGCGGGCTCGCCGCACGAGCGGCGGATGGTCCATCGTGCGCTGGCGATGGCCACCGATCCTGGTACCGATCCCGATCGGCGGGCCTGGCATCGCGGGCGCGCCGCGCTGGCCCTGGACGAGGATGTCGCGGCTGACCTGGAACGGACCGCGCCAGCCGCGCGGGCAAGCGGCGGCCTGGCCGCCGACGCCGCGTTCCGCGAACGGGCAGCCGAGCTGACCCCCGACCCGGCGGAACGCGCCCGG
>JASHXJ010000425.1 GCA_030043595.1 Trebonia sp. | reverse complement strand
CGCTGGCGGGCCGGGCCGTCGCCCTGAACGTGGCCGGGTGGCTCGGGCAGCCGGTGCCCGGCCAGCAGACGGCCGGGCTGGCGGTGGACCGGCTGTCGGGGATGTTCCTGCTCATGGCGTTCGGCGCGGCGGTCCCCGTGTCCGTCGCGTTCGCCGGGTGGGCGGTCCGGCCGGGTTCGCGCGGCGAGGCGACGCGGATGCTCGCCGCCGGGTACGCCCTCGCGCTCGGCGCCGTCGCGGTGATCATGACGGCGCGGGACGCGTTCACGGCGCTGTTCGGCTGGGAGGCGCTGACGGCCGCCTTCTACCTGCTCGCGGGGGCGTCGCGGCGCGACCCTGACCGCGCCGGAGCCGCCCGGATCACCGTCGCGCTCGGGAAGGTCAGCGGGGCCGCCCTGCTCGTGGGGCTGCTGCTGCTCGCCGCGAAGTCGCATTCGATCGCGCTCGCCTCGTTCGCGCACGTCCCGGGCGGCGCGGCCAGGACGACGGCGGTGGTGCTGCTGCTCGCCGGGTTCGCGGTCAAGGCCGGGCTGGTGCCGTTCCAGGTGTGGATGCCGCGCGGCTACGCGGCCGCGCCTGGCCCCGCCCGCGCGGTGATGGCCGGGGTGTGCGTGAACGTCGCGTTCTACGGCATGTGGCGGACGCTCGCGGTGACAGGAAGGCCCCCCGGCTGGCTCGCCGGGGTCCTGCTGCTGCTCGGCGGGATCACCGCGCTGCTCGGCATCGCGCACGCCGCGGTCCAGAACCGGCTCTCCCGGGTCATCGCCTACTCCAGCGTGGAGAACAGCGGGCTGATCATCACCGGCTTCGGCGTGGCGCTGACCGGCGCGTCCGTGGGCGACCAGCGGCTGGTCGCCGTCGGGCTGCTCGCCGCGACGCTGCAGATGGTGGCGCATACGGCGGCGAAGTCGCTGCTGTTCACGTCGGCCGCCGGGATCGAGGCCGCCGCGGGCAGCGACGACCTGGAGAAGCTGCGGGGGATGGGGCGGCGGACGCCGTGGAGCGGCGCGGGGCTCGCGGTGGGCGCGGTGACGCTGGCCGGGCTGCCGCCGACGGCCGGGTTCGTGTCCGAGTGGTTCCTGCTCGAGTCGCTCATGCAGCAGTTCCGGGTCACCGCGCTCGGCGGGCGGCTGACGCTGGCGCTGGCCGGGGCGGCGGTGGCGCTGACCGCCGGGTTCGCCGGCGTGACGTTCGTCCGCCTCGTGGGGATGACAGTGCTGTCCCGGGGGGACGACCCCCCGGAACCCCCCGGCCGCGTTCCCGCGGGAACCCGGCGCGGGGACTACGGTCGCGCCGGGCGGACCGCCGTCCTTGTCCTCGCGGCGTGCCCGCTGGCGATCGCCGCCGTCACGCCGCTGGAGATCCGGGTGATCGCCGCCGGGCTGTCGCCGGTCGTGCCGGGCGGGGTCACGATGGGCGCGCTGAAATCCCCGTGGATCCTGCAGCCGGTGTTCGCCGGGTTCTCGATCCTGTCGCCATCCTGGCTGTGGCTGGAGATGCCGGTCATGGCCGGCCTGGTCGTGCTGCTCGCGCTCGCCGTGTCCGGACGGCGGCTGCTGCGGGTGCGGCGGGTGCCGGCGTGGCGCTCCGCGACGATCGGCGTCGAGGGGGCGGACGCCTACACCCCGTTCGGGTACGCGAACCCGACCCGGCGGGTGCTGGCCAGCGTGCTGCACACCCGCGCCGAGGTGGCAGAGCTGGAACCCGCGGCGAACGGCACAGCGAACGGCGCCGCCGACGGCGACGCCGACCGGGTGCCGCACTTGCGGTACGCCTCCGACGTCGTCGAAGTGGTGGAGAACTGGCTGTACCGGCCGACCGCGGGCGTGTTCGGCATGGCCGTGCGGGCGGCGCGGCGGCTGCAGTCCGGCCGCCTGGACGCCTACCTGCTGTACATGCTGATCGCGCTGGTGGCCGTCGTCGCGGTGGTCACCGCCGTTGGCTGACCGGCAGGTCAGCTCATGCCGTACCGCAGGCTGGTCCCGGCGGCGATCTCGAGCAGCCGGTTGTACTTGGCGGTGCGCTCGCCGCGGGCGGGGGCGCCCGACTTGAGATGGCCGCAGCCGGTGCCGACCGCCAGGTCGGCGATGAAGGTGTCCTCGGTTTCGCCGGACCGGTGCGAGACGAACTGCCGGTACCCCGCCTGGCGGCAGACGGCCATGGCCTCCAGGGTCTCGGTGACGGTGCCGATCTGGTTGACCTTGATCAGCGAGGCGTTGCCGATGCCGCGCTCGATGGCGCTGGCGATGATCGCCGGGTTGGTGCAGAAGTTGTCGTCGCCGACCAGTTCGATCGTGTCGCCCAGCCGTCTGGTGAGCGCGATCCAGCCCTCGTCGTCGTCCTCGCCGAGGCCGTCCTCGATCAGGTGGACGGGAAACTCGGCGGTGATCGCGGCCAGCCGCTCGATGAGCTCGTCGCTGCTGAGCAGGACGCCGCCGACCCGGTACCGGCCGTCCGGCTGCCGGAACTCCGAGGCAGCCGGGTCGAGGGCGATCGAGACTCCGCGAGGCCCGGGCACGTACCCGGCGTCGGAGATCGCCCCGACCAGCAGCCGGAGCACCTCTTCCGGCTCGCTGAGCTCGGGGGCGAAGCCGCCCTCGTCGCCGAGGCCGACGGAGAGCTTGTGGTCGGTCAGCTCCCGGCGCAGCGCGGCGTACACCTCGGCGCCCGCCCGGACCGCCTCGGTCATCGACGGGGCGCCGAGCGGCGCGATCATGAATTCCTGGAAGTCCAGCTCGTTGGGGGCGTGCACGCCGCCGTTGAGGACGTTGAAGTGCGGGACCGGCAGCGACGCGGTGACCCCGTCGGGGGTGAGCCACTGCCAGAGCGGGACGTTCGCGGCGGCGGCGAGCGCCCGGGCCAGCGCCATCGACACGCCGACGGTGGCGTTGGCGCCGAGCCGGCTCTTGTTCGGGGTGCCGTCCAGGCTGATCATCGCCCGGTCGGCTTCGGCCAGCGAGCTCCAGGACCGGCCGCGGAGCAGTCCGGCGATCTCGTCGTTGACGGACGCGACCGCCCGCAGCACCCCCCTGCCCGCGTACCGGGACGTGTCGCCGTCGCGAAGCTCCACCGCTTCCCGTGAACCGGTCGACGCGCCGGACGGGACGCCGGCGCGGGCCGTGCTGCCGTCGGCGAGCCGTACCGTCACCGCGAGCGTCGGCCGTCCCCGCGAGTCCAGGATCTCCAGCGCGGACAGGTCAGTGACATCGAAACTCATCGTGTTCTCCTTTCCCCGTGCCTCAGTGTGCGCCTGCCAGGGCGCGTCCCGGCAGGGCCATAAGGCCCCGCATGGCGGGGCGCACGGGCGGATATCCTGGCAAGAGCGCGAAATACGCGCGGCGGAGGGGCTCGCCGTGCGGCCCGGGTCCTGGCTCGGGTGGCGTGAACGCGGCGGTGGTCGCCAACGGTCCCTACCATGCGCAGGCCACGCGGGTAGGAGGATCGATGCCGGATGGCGCAGGCATTCTTGACGGCGCGCTCGGCGAGCTGGGCGCCCTGGGCACGGACAGGGACCGGGAGCAGATCGCGGCGCTGCGCGAACGGCTGGACGCGGCGCGGCTGCGGGTGCTCGTCGCGGGTGAGGCCAAGCGCGGCAAGAGCACCCTGATCAACGCGCTGCTCGGCCGCGCGGTGCTGCCGGCCGGGGTGACGCCGCTGACCGCGGTCACCACGACCGTGCGGTACGGCGACGACCCGCGCGCCGAGGTGCGGTACGGCGACGGGCACGAGGAGAAGCAGCCGCTGTCCGCGCTGCCGGACCTGGTCACCGAGCGGGGCAATCCCGGCAACAGGCGCCGCATCACGGGCGTGACCGTGTACCTGGACGCGCCGGTGCTGGCGGGCGGGGTCGAGCTCGTGGACACGCCGGGCACCGGGTCGGTGTTCGAGTGGGACACCGCCACGGCGCACGAGGCGCTCCAGGCGATGGACGCGGCGGTGTTCGTGCTGGCCGCTGACCCGCCGGTATCGGCGGCCGAGCGGGATCTGTACGCCACGGTCGCCGGCCTGTCGGTCACGACGTTCACCGTGCTGAACAAGGCGGACCACCTCGACCCGGCCGGGCTCGCCGAGGCAGCCGAGTTCACCCGGCGGGTGCTCGCGGAGGCGGCGGGCGGCCGCGGCGATCAGGGCGGCGGCGGCCGCGTGTACGCGCTGTCGGCCCGCGCCGCTCTCGATGGCGGCGATCCCGGGTTCGCCGAGTTCGCCGCCGACTTCACCGCCTACCTGGCCGGCCGGCGCGTCACCGACCTGCGGTCATCGGCCGTCATGCAGGCGCAGCGGATCGCCCGCTCGCTGCTCGACGAGGTAGCGCTGACCGAGCGCGCAGCCCAGCTCGCCGCCGGTGACGCGGCGGACCGGGTAGCGCGGTTCGGCGAGCGGCTCGCCGAGGTGGTCGTCCGCGGCCAGGACGCGGTGGCCGTGGTCAGCGCCGAGTCCGCGCGCCTGCTGAAGGCCCTGAACGACGCCGCCGAAGCCGACGCGCCGCGGCTGGCCGGCGACGTCGCACGGGACCTCGCGCAGGTCCTCGACGGGGAACTTCACGGCGCCTCGGCCGCCGAGATCGAGCGCCGGGGCCGCGAGCGGCTGGCAGCGCTCACGGTCGCGGCGGCCGAAGCCTGGCGCGAGCAGCGGCGCCGGACCATCGAGGACAGCCTGGCTCGCACGGACGCCAGGCTCGCCGCGGACCTGAAGACCGCGCTGGACGTGCTGCGCGACTCGGCCGTCGAACTGCTCGGGCTCGACCTGGCGGTGCCAGAGCCCGGCGGCCGGCTCGCCGAGGACCGCCGCTTCTTCTACACCACCGCCGAAGACCCCGGCCAGACCGAACTGCTCGCCGGCGCGATCCGCCGCAGCCTCCCCGGTGAGAGCGGCCGCCGCCGCGCGCGTGAGCACCTGCGCCGCGAGGCCGTCAGCCTGGTGGAAAGCCAGCTCGGCCGGGCACGTGGCGACCTGCAGTACCGCCTGTCCGAGGCGTCCCGCGCCCTCGCACGCTCGGTACGGCAGCGCTACGCCGACGCCACTGACCGGATGCAGGCCGCGCTGCGGGCGGCGGATGACCTGCGCCATGCCTCCGCCGACGCGGCGGGGGAAAAGGAGCGCGAGCTATCGCTGCGGGCGGCGGCGGTGCGCCGCGTGCTCGCCCAGCTCGCCCAGGCGTAGGACCAGGAGGAGGTCATGGCGGTGCCGGACCTACGGCGGCTGCCCGCGGCCGCGGCGGCGTTCGCCGCCGTCATGATCGTGGCGGCCGCGGCCGATCACGGCTGGCTGGCCGATGCCGACCGGCGGGCTTTCGAGGCGGTCCGCGAACGCCGCGGCCCGACAGCCATCAAGGTCGCGCGCCTGGTCAGCGGCCTGGCCGAGCCGGGTGTCGCGTACCCCGTGCTCGCGCTCGCGGGAGTCAGCGCCGCCCGCCGGGGCGGCTGGTGGCGGGCGGGCGTGCCGTGCGCGGTGGTGGCGGGCGGGGCGGTGGCCAGGCGACGGCTATCGCGGGCGATCGCCAGGAAGCGGCCGCCGGAAGACGCGTGGCTGATCGAACCGGAGGGATTCAGCCTGCCGTCCAAGCACACCACGTTCGCGGTGCTCGCCGTCGGCGCCGCGGCCGGTGCCCTTGGCGTCCGCCGCGGTCCCGCGCAGGCCGCGACGCTGCTGACCGCGGCCGGGGTCGGCGCCAGCCGGATCTGCCTTGGCGTGCACTGGCCGTGCGACGTGCTGGCGGGCTGGCTGTTCGCCGAGGGCTGGCTGCGCCTGACGAGCCCGGGGTCAGCTGATCGATGAGTGGATCACGACCGGCGCGGTGACCACGCCGTCGACCTCGTCGAAGATGCCGGGCGCGTTCTGGAACTTTCCGCTGGGATCGTGGTGCAGCGTGGAGTACTCGATCGTCAGGACCCCGCCGCCGGCGTCGACGACGAAGAAAATGGCCCCGCCGCCCTCCGTGGCGGTGTTGCCGCTCATGGCGGTGCCGTCGATGGTCAGGTTGTAGTGGTCGCCGTCGGTGTAGATCGCTCCGCCGCTGCCGCCTCCCGGAGTGCCGGGACTGGCGGGGTTCGCGCCGAAGCCGATCGCCTTGTTGCCGGTCAGCAGGCTGTTGATGACGTCGAAGTTCGCGTACAGGCCGCTCAGGGCGGCCCCGTTGGAGCAGGAGTTGCCCGTGAACGTGTCGTGGGTGATGTACACGGGGGTGCTCATGTACATGCCCAGGGCGCGGATCGCGGCACCGCCGAGATCGGGACCGTCCTTGTAGCAGCGGTTATCGGTGAACGCCGAGTTGACGACCTTGAGCTGGCCGCCCTCGTCGAAGATGGCGCCGCCGCCGTAGTTCGATGTCGGGGTCTCCTGGACGGCCGAGTAGGCGTCCTCGAATGTGATGTTCTGCACGACGAGCTGCGGCCACTCCTGTTCCCAGCAGTCGGTCGTGGTGTACACCTGCTTCGGGTCGCAGGTGTTCATGTACAGGATGCGGATCTTGCCGCCGCCGCTGAGCGTGACCTTGCCGCCGCCATCGAGCACCACCCGGTGGCTGGTGTTCACGACCTTGGCCGTGGCGGTCATCGTGATCGTGACCGGATTCGGGCCGCAGTCGAACGTGATGATGCCGCCCTCGGCGACGGCCCTGACCACGGCCGCCGACGTGCAGCCGGCGGGCGTGCCCTGGCCGATCACGTGGTTCGGATGGCTGGTATTGGCGGCGCGGGCAGCTGGTGGCACAGGCTGGTGCCCGCCGGGATTGCCGACAGGCACGACCGCCGGGTACCCGGCAGCGACGATAGACGGCCCGGGCGCCGCGGGCGTCGCGGCCGCTGCCGCGCCGGCCGTGGCGATCGCCGCCAGACAGCCGGCAATCGCGAGTCCGCTGAGGGATATGCCCAAGCCGCGCATCCGTCGCATGGCGCCTCATGTTAGTCCCGGCG
>JASHXJ010000424.1 GCA_030043595.1 Trebonia sp. | reverse complement strand
GCGGTCGAGGTGACCACGATCATCTCGGCGCTGCTGGTCGCGATCGAAGACACCGACGGCGCCGCCGAGGCCGCCTGGAAGTACGTCCTGATCGCCTCCGCCGGCCTCGGCCTCGGCCTGCTGGCCACGGTCTTCGCCTACTACGCCGGGTCCCAGGTCCTCGGCGAGCACTACGACCTGGCCATCCAGCCGCTGATCAGCGCCGGCGCACGGCTGCCCAGGACGCCGGTCGAGCTGGCGTTCCTGCTCGCGGTGCTCGGCTACGGCACCAAGATGGGCCTGTTCCCCGTGCACACGTGGCTGCCCGACGCGCACTCCGAGGCGCCGACGCCGGTGTCCGCGCTGCTGTCCGGCGCGCTGCTGGCGACCAGCTTCTACGCGATCCTGCGGTTCTACCAGGTCGCCGCCGCCGCGCTCGGCACCGGCTTCCCCCGGGACACCCTGCTGGCGTTCGGCATCGCGTCGCTGCTGCTGGCCTCGCTGTACGTGTTCGGCCAGCGGGACGTCAAGCGGCTGCTCGCCTACTCCAGCGTCGAGCACATGGGCATCCTCGCGATCGGCATGTCGTTCGGCGCCCCGGTCGCGCTGGCCGGGGTGCTGCTGCACGTGATGGCGCACGCGGCCGCCAAGGGCAACGCGTTCATGGGCGCCGGCGTGTTCACGGTCAAGTACGGGACCAAGCGGATGTCCGCGATGCGCGGCGGCCTGGCGGTGCTGCCGTGGAGCGGGCCCCTGTTCCTGCTGGCCATCCTCGCGCTGTCGGCCCTGCCGCCGTTCGGCGTCTTCCGCAGCGAGTTCCAGATCGTCGCCGGGGGCCTGTCCAGCGGCAGCTACGCGGCCGCGGCCGTCCTGGTGGTGCTGGTGACGATCGCGTTCTTCGGCCTGGCCACCTCGGCGACCAGCATGCTGCTGTCGCCGGCGCCGGCAGCGGGCAAAGAAGGCAGAGCAGAAAGGCCACCGGGCGAGCCCACCACGTGGATGGTGGTCCCTGTGCTCGCGGGCCTGGCGGTCCTGGTCCTGCTCGGCGTGCACCCGCCGGGCGAGCTCACCGACCTGATCACCCGCGGTGCGGCACAGCTGGGAGGCACGCCATGACGATGATGAGCACGCGCTCCGAGCCGAGCGCCGCCGCGCTCTGGGACGCCCTCGACGCCAGGATCGCCGACGGCGGCCGTTTCGCCGGCATGGTCGCGACTTCGCGACCCGGGACCGGCGTCACCCTGTCCGCGCACGTCGCCGTGTCCGGCGGGATCGAGACGCTGGAGGCCACCCTGCCGGAGGGCACGGCCGGCTACCCAGCGCTCACCCTCCGCCAGCCCGCCGCGTTCTGGTACGAGCGGGTGATCCACGACCAGACCGGGATCGTGCCCGAGGGCCACCCCCGGCTCGGCCCGCTGATCGCGCAGGGAACCCCGCAAGACCACGCGCTGCCACGGCACGTCGCGGGGTACGGCATCTTCACGATCCCGCACGGGCCGGTCCGCTCCGGCGTGCTCGAGTCGATGGAATACCTCGTCGAGACCCCCGGCGAGGCCATCCCGCACCTGAACATGCGGATCTTCTACAAGCACCGCGGCGTCGCCGCCCGGTTCGCGGGGATGCGCGCCGCCGACGGCGTCCTGCTCGCCGAGCGGGCCGAAGGCATCGCCTCCGTCGCCCACGCCCTCGCCTTCTGCCACGCGGTCGAGGCGATCGCCGGCTGCGCGGTGCCCCCCGAGGCCGCCCTGGTCCGGGTGGCGCACGCCGAGCTCGAGCGGATCGCGAACCACCTCGACGTCGCCATGCGGCTGGCCGACGCGGCGGGCCTCGCGGTCGCCACGACGCGTTTCGCGCTGCATAAGGAACGGGTGCTGCGCCTGGTCAGCGCCCTGTGCGGCAGCCGCTTCGGACGCGGGGTGGTGGTGCCGGGCGGCGTCCGCGGCTGGCCCGACCCGGACGCCCGCGCCGGGCTGCTGCCCGGGCTCGCTCGCCTGGAGAAACAGGTCATGGCGGACGCCGAAGCGGTCATGGCCACGTCCTCGTTCCTCGACCGCATCCGCGGCACCGGCCCGCTCACCCCGGACCGGGCCCGCGAGCACGGCGCGCTCGGCCCCATCGGCAAGGCCTCCGGCTACGCCGACGACGCCCGCCTCGCCCGCCCCTACGACGCCTACCCGCTGCTGGCGATCCCGCCCGCACGCGGGCACCGGGCCGGCGACGCGCTGGCCAGGCTCCAGGTCCGGTGGGAGGAGGTGGACCAGGCTTTCCGTCTCATCTGGCAGGCCCTTTCCGATCTCGCCGAACGATCCCGGCCGGCTCCCCAGGCCCGCTGCGACCCGGCCGACGGCAGGGCGGTCGGCTGGGCGGAGGCTCCGCAAGGGGAAGTGCTCTACGACGTGACGATCGAGGGCGGGCGGATCGCGCGCTGCCAGCCGCGTTCGGCCTCGTTCCACAACCTCGTGCTGATGCACGAGGTCTTCGCCGGCGACATCCTGACCGACTTCCCCTTCATCGAGGCCAGCTTCGGCCTGTCGGTCGCGGGGGCCGCGCTGTGATCCCCGGGGAGGCGCACCAGTGAGCATCTGGGTGCTGCGCGGACTGCGCGATGGCGTGGTGACGACCCGCTGGCCGGGGCGTCCCGACGAGTACGCGGACTCCTGGCGGGGTCCGGTCGTGGTGCGCGACGGCGCGGCGCCGGGCGCGGCGCCCGGTGCCGGAGACCTCTGCCCGACGGGAGCGATCGAGATCTCCGCCGGCCGGGTCAGCGTCGACCAGGGCAAGTGCATCCTGTGCGGACGGTGCGTGACGGCGCGGCCGGACGTGTTCGGCTGGTCGGCGGGCGCCACCGGACCGGGCGCGGCGGCGGTGCTGCGCGAGGCGCTGGTCGTCCCCGAGGTGCCGCAGACGCGGCAGGCGGTCGAGGCGGCCCGCGCCGCGCTGGCCGACCGCACGGCGGCGCTGCGGCGCAGCGTCCACGTCCGGCATGTGGACGCGGGGTCGGACGGCAGCGAGGAGTGGGAGATCCAGGCGCTGCTCGGCCCCGTGTACGACGTGCACCGGCTCGGCGTCTTCTTCACGGCCAGCCCCCGGCACGCCGACGTGCTGCTCGTCACCGGCGCCGGGACGCCTGGCATGGCCGGGCCGTTGCGCACGACGTACGACGGCATGCCCGATCCGAAGGTGGTGATCGCCGTCGGCACGGACGCCGCCAGCGGCGGCCTGCTCGGGGACACGCTCACCGGGGTGCCGGCCACCGTGCCGGTCGACATCTGGGTGCCGGGCAGCCCGCCACCGCCGTTCGGAATACTGAAAGCCCTGCTGGTCGCGACGGGAAAGCTGGTCCGATGAGTGCGCTGTTCGCCGCCGGGCTGATCCTGCTGGCGGCGGCCGCGGTGG
>JASHXJ010000423.1 GCA_030043595.1 Trebonia sp. | reverse complement strand
TGTCGCGGCGCCCGGGATGCAGCGGGCGGCCGCGGACCTGCTCCGCGCCGCTGGTGCGCGGCCCGCCGGCCACGGCTCCAAGCTCGCGCGCGTGCTCGACAGCTAGCGGCACGGCCAGACAGAACCGCTCAGCGGGGCCGGTCGACGGCCGCGTGCAATCTCAGAGGCAATACATAGCAGTTCCACACGCCGCGCTGCCTGTTGACTTGCCATCCTGATAGGGAAGCCTGCAAGCCCGGTTACGAATGAGCGACCCAGATGCCTGACTATCCCGGAGGCACGATGCTGAACGGCAGTGCCCAGTCCGCAGCGGCGGCGGGCACCGGCACGGTGCCCGCCGCGACGCAGGCGCGCGGGGCGGGCACCCTGCACGCGGACGGCACGCCGGTCCGGGTCCTTGTCGTCGATGACGAGCCGAGCCTTGCGGAGCTGCTGTCCAGCGTGCTGCGCTACGAGGGCTGGAACGTGCACACCGCGGGCAACGGCGCGGAGGCCGTTCGCGCCGGGCGCGAATTCCGCCCGGACGCCGTCGTCCTTGACATCATGCTGCCCGACTTCGACGGGATCGAGGTCATGCGCAGGCTCCGCGCCGAGCTCCCGCAAGTCTGCGTGCTCTTCCTGACCGCGCGGGACGCGGTGGAAGACCGGGTGGCCGGGCTGACCGCGGGCGGCGACGACTACGTCACCAAGCCGTTCAGCCTTGAGGAGGTCCTCGCCCGGCTGCGCGGGCTGCTGCGGCGCGCCCACCTGGCTCGGACGAGCAGCGAGGGCTCGCTGTCCGTCGCGGACCTCACCATGGACGAAGACGCCCGCGAGGTGCGCCGCGGCGGGGAGCTCATCGACCTGACCGCGACGGAGTTCGAACTGCTGCGGTTCATGATGCGCAACCCGCGGCGGGTGCTGTCCAAGGCGCAGATCCTGGACCGGGTGTGGAACTACGACTTCGGCGGCCAGGCACACGTGGTCGAGCTGTACATCAGCTACCTGCGCAAGAAGATCGACGCCGGCCGTGAACCGCTCATCCACACTGTCCGCGGCGTCGGGTACGTGCTGAAGCCGGCTGGCTTATGCGGGCGATCGCGCGGCTCCTCACGCTGCGCACGCTGCGCGGCAAGCTGATCGCCGGGTTGGTGGCGCTGCTCGCCGTCGGCTGCGCCACGGTCGGCGTCGTCACGTACTTCGCGGTCCAGCACTCGCTGTCGGACGAGCTCGACAACCAGCTGCAGACGGCGACGATCCTCGCGTACAACTGCTGGGAGCATCAGTTCAACCCCGACGACGCCAGCTCCCTGGGAACCGCGAGCGGCCCTGGCGGGTCCGGCACCCGGGCCGGCTCCGGTCCCGCTCATGGCGGACACGCCATCGCGCTGGCGCACCCGGGCTCGGGCGCCTTGTCGGACTGCCCGGGACTGGCCACCGGGACGTTCGCCGCGGTGCTCTGGCACGGGCAGTGGGCGCCGGCGCTGGTCGGTGATGACTCGTTCCGGCTCTCGCCCGCGGACGAGCGGACCCTGCTCGGCATCACGCCGTCGCAGGCGCCGGCCCCGCAGCCCGGCCAGCCTGGCCAGAACGACCCCAACGGCGGGAACGGGCAGAACATCCCGACCAGCACGCTCTACCTCAGTTCGGCCAAGGACACGTTCGAGCTCACCGCGATGCACGATCCGGACGGCGACGGCTCCATTTACTACACCGGCCTGCCGCTGAGCGGCACGCAGGACCTGCTCCGCGTCGTGGCACTGGCGGAGGCCGGGGTCTTCGGCGCGGTCCTGCTGCTGGCCGGGGTGCTCGGCACCTTCTGGGTCCGGCTGTCGCTGCGCCCGCTGCGCCGGGTAGCGGCCACCGCGTCCCAGGTGGCCGAGCTGCCGCTGGAGTCCGGCGAGGTCGACCTGCCGCGCGGCGTGCCGGACACCGACCCGGCGACCGAGACCGGTCAGGTCGGGCTGGCGTTCAACCGGATGCTCGGGCACGTGCAGACGGCGCTGCAGCGCCGCGCGGCCAGCGAGGCGCGGCTGCGGCGGTTCGCCGCCGACGCCAGCCACGAGCTGCGCACGCCGCTCGCCGCCATCCGCGGCTACGCCGAGCTGGCGCTGCGCCACCCCGGCGAATCACCCGAGACGGTCACGCACGCTCTCGGCCGCGTGCTTTCCGAGTCCACCCGGATGAGCGTCCTCGTCGACGACCTGCTGCTGCTCGCCCGGCTTGACGCGGGCCGGCCGCTGGGCAGGGACGCGGTCGACGTGTCCCGGGTGGCGATCGACGCGACCAGCGACTCCCGGGTGGCCCGGCCCGACCACCGCTGGGTGCTCGAGCTGCCCGATGACCCGGTGCTGGTCAGCGGCGACGAGCACCGGCTGCACCAGGTGCTCGGCAACCTGCTGGGCAACGCCGGGCGGCACACTCCGGACGGCACCAGGGTCACCGTCAAGGTCAGCGCCGAGCTGCCGGCCGGCGAGCCCGGGCAGGGCCGGGGGTCGGTGCGGCGCGGGGCCATCCCGGCGGAGCCGCGGATGGTGCTGACCGTCACCGACGACGGGCCTGGCATCCCCGCCAGCCTGCTGCCCGACCTGTTCGAGCGGTTCACCCGCGCCGATACCGCCCGGTCGCACACGCCCGACGCCACCTCCACCGGCCTCGGCCTGGCGATCGTGGACGCGGTGGTCGCGGCGCACGGCGGCGCCGTGCTGGTCACCAGCAGGCCGGGCATGACCCGCTGCACGATCGTGCTGCCCCGGCTCACCGAGCCGGATCAGCAGCCGCCGCCCGCCCGGGCGCCCCGCAAGGTGCTGCACAGGCTCCCCGGGGGGTAAAAGGGGCCAGGGGGGTAAAAGGGGGGACGGGCAGTCCCCCCTTTGCGGGGGGTCACCGGGGGGTCGCCCCCCGGGGGCTAGCAGCGCTGGCAGCACTGACAGCGCTCGCCCCGGCCGGCGCGCCAGCCGGAGCCGCCGCCCGCAGCGGGCCGCGGCGCATGAGCGAGCCGCACACGATCGCGCCGGTCAGGAAGATCCCGGAAGTCCACCAGAACGCCGTGCTGTACCCGTGGACAAGCGCCTGCTGCAGCGCCGCCGGGGTAGGCCGGGCGTGCAGGCCGATCAGGAAGCTGGTGGTCGCGCTGGCCGCGATCGTGTTCAGCAGGGAGGTGCCGAGCGAGCCGCCGAGCTGCTGCCCGGTGTTGACCGTCGCCGAGGCCACGCCGGCGTCCTGCGGCGCCACGCCGAACGTGCCGGTGTTGAACGCGGTCGAGAACATCAGGCCGAGGCCAAGGCCGGTAATCATGATCGGGCCGAGGATCGTGTCCGCGTACCCCGAGTGCGGGCCGATCCTGGTCAGCCAGGCCATGCCCGCCGCGGCGAGCATCAGGCCGACAGAGACGATCGGCTTGGGGCCGATGCGGGGCAGCAGCACGATGTTGGACAGGTTGGACGCGATGGCGATGCAGACGACCATCGGCAGGAAGGCCAGGCCGGTGATGACCGGCGAGTACCCCAGCGTGTCCTGCATGAAGTAGGTGAGGAACAGGAAGATGCCGAACATGCCGGCCGCGGTGATGAGGATACCGAGGTAGGCGGCGCCGCGGTTGCGGTCGAGGACCACCCGGGGCGGCAGCAGCGGCGACTTCGCGCGCGACAGCCAGAAGGCGAACGCGATGAGCAGTGCGGCGCCGACCCCGAGGAAGCCCCACGTCGACGGAGTGGACCAGCTGTGGGTCGCCGCGTTGGAGAACCCGTAGACCAGGCAGAACACCCCGCTGGAGACCAGGAGCACGCCCGGAACGTCGAGCTGGGCGCCGCGCGGGCCGGCCTGGCGGCGCAGGAGGCTCAGGGCGCCGGCGATCGCGATGCCCGCGAAGACCAGGTTGATGTACAGGCACCAGCGCCAGGACAGGTAGGACGTCAGCACGCCGCCGAGCAACAGCCCGACGGCGCCGCCCCCCGCCGCGACCGAGCCGTAGATGCCGAATGCCTTGCCCCGCTCGCTCGGCGCGGTGAACGTCGTGGCCAGCAGCGACAGCGCGGCCGGCGCCAGCATCGCGCCGAAGGCGCCCTGGCAGGCGCGCGCCGCCACCAGCATGGGGAACCCGACCGAGGCGCCGCCGACCGCGGACGCGACGGCGAAGCCCGCCAGGCCGGTGATGAACATGACCTTGCGGCCGATCAGGTCGGAGAGCCGGCCGCAGAACAGCAGCAGGCTGCCGAACGACAGCGAGTACGCGGTCACGACCCACTGCCGGTCGACGTTGCTGAAGTGCAGCGCCTTCTGCGCGGACGGCAGGGCGATGTTCATCACCGTGGCGTCAAGGACGACCATGAGCTGGGCGATCGCGATGACGACGAGGATCAGCCATCGCCTGGGGTCGGGCTCAGCGTTCCCGCCTGGCCAGGCGCCCTGCGCGCCGCCGTTCGTCTGCCCCGCACCCGGCGCGGGCACGCTCCCCTCGGCCATGCAGAACCCGCCTATCTGGAGATAACTGCTCCGTTTACCGGGCTAGCATAACACGAAGCGGAGATGCCGCCTCCGCTCAGGGGTAGGCTGGGGACATGACATCGTGTGCCGAAGGCGGCGCGGTCGGCGACTGCCGGGGTGAGCGCCCGCTGCGCCGCGACGCCGAGCGGAACCGGCAGCGGATCCTGCGCGCTGCCGCCGAGGTGTTCACCCAGCGCGGCCTCGACGCCACCCTGGACGACGTGGCGCGGCAGGCGGGCGTCGGGGTCGGCACCGTCTACCGGCGGTTCCCCGACAAGGAGACGCTGGTCGGGGAGCTGTTCCAGGACCGCATCGACGCCATGGTCGCGGTCGCCGAGCAGGCGTGCGCGGCGCCGGACCCGTGGCAGGCGCTGGTGTCGTACCTGGAGTACGCCACCGCCAGCATGGCGGGCGATCTCGGCCTGCGGCAGCTGATGATGTTCGCCACCTACGGCAGGGACCGGGTCGCATACGCCCGCGAGCAGATGCGTCCGGTGGTGAGCAAGCTCGTCGAGCGGGCACAGGCCACGGGCGCGCTGCGCGCGGACTTCAGCGCGACCGATGTCCCGCTCATCGCGTTCATGCTCGCCTCGGCCGGCGAGTACGCCGGTCCCGTCCAGCCGGACATCTGGCAGCGGTACCTCGGGCTGGTGATCGACGGGATGCGTGCCTCCAGGGACGGCGTGTCGGAGCTGCCAGTCCCCGCGCTGAGCCCGGAGGAGATCGAGGAGTCCATGCGCGCCCACGGCCAGCGCTCCTCCGCCCGCCGCTAACCCCGGAAAAAGCAGATGCACGTGCATTTGCGCTTTCCTGCCGAGCGTGCATCTTGGCGTGCATTTGCACTTCGGAATCGGAATTTTGGCGCAATCGATCGCAATTAGCGCGCCATCGCTGACCTGCGCGTTCGCGCTCCCATCATGGGCTATGATCGATGCACCGAGGCGCCTGAGGCAGGCGGCGCGACAGATTCGGGGATATTGTGAATATCCTCCGGGTGTCGCGTGACAAGTCTGTTAAATCGCAGTAAGGTTTTCGTCATTAGGCGCCGTTGGTGTTCGCCTGCACCTCCTCACCACCTATGGAGTTCTCGTCCATGATTTCCGGCAACGGCGTGCCGACCGCAACCGATCGCGATGAGGGTGTCCCTAGCGGACTCCAGGGAAGCGCTCCCGGGAGCACGCAGCCGCGCGACGACAGTCGGCAGCTGCGCGACATCCAGGATCTCATCGCCAAGCTCGAGGTGGTTAACAGACAGCTCTCGTCCCCGCTTCGGGAGATGTCGGCGCCATGGCCCGGGGAGGCGGGCAGCGAGAGCCCGCACGCGTGAGCTTCCGGCCGCGCCCTGGCGTCCCGGCTCAGTCCCGCGCCATGGCGCGCAGCAGCCGCGCCGATGCCGCCGGGGTGAGGGCGGTCGCCCGCAGCTGCGCGAAGGCCCTTGTGTAGCGGGCCACCTCGGCGCGGTCGTCGAGGCTGACCCCGCCAGACAGCGCGGGCAGGTGGACGACGCCCATGCCGGGTGTGTCCGCGAACCGCAGGATCGCCATCGACCCGCACCCGGCGACAGCGCACGCGCCGTCGGCGAACGGCAGCACCTGGAGCGACACGCCGGGACTTAGCGCCCCGGCGCTCTCGCCGGCGAGTGCGGCCAGCCGGGTGAGCTGCGGCCGCATCACCCCCGCCCCGCCGACCACCTGGTGCAGCGCCGCCTCGCCGATAACGAACTCCAGCCGGGGGCCGCGCTCGGCGAACACCGCCCGCTGCCTGGCCAGCTTCACCTCGACAGCGTGCTGCCGCTGCAGGTCCGCGGTGCACGCGGGATCGGCGTCGGCCACGGCGCGCGCGTACTCCCTTGTCTGCAGCAAGTCGGGCACCTGGTGCGCCGCGTACGCCAGGATCTCCGAGGCCGCGGTTTCCATGATCACGTAGTCCTGGCCGGCGTCGGAGAGCACGTCCTGGTACTCCTGCCACCAGCCGTGCTGCCTGCCCCGGTGCGCGACGGCGAGCAGCGCGGCCTGCTCCCCGTCCGGCACGCCGTATTCGCCGAGCAGCTCGCGCAGCTCCTTCGCGCTGATGCCGCGCTGCCCGGTCTCGATCCGGCTGATCTTGGACCTGTCGCACTCCAGGATCCGGGCCGCCTCGTCCAGGCCGAAGCCGAGGTTCTCCCGGTACCTGCGCAGTGCCGCGCCGAGCAGGCGGCGCCTTACGGGGGGTGTTCCGGTCACGGTGCCTTCCTCCTCACTCACCGGCCCCGGCCTGGCGGGCGGAGACGGTGCTACTTCGAGAGAAACATAGCACTTCAAGTAGTACGAGGTTCGAACGACACGCCGATGACGCTCTAATGGCAAACGGTTGTCAGTTGAGGTGTTCGATTGCCGTCATTATCCTGCGCTCTGAAACCGGCACGGGTGTGCCAACAGTCTGCGCGAACAGGCTGACCCGCAGTTCCTCGATCATCCAGCCGATGTCCCGCGCCGCCTCGGCTGCCCTGGAAGACTGCGGCGCGGCGGCGGGCAGCGCGGCGAGCGCCACCTGGCAGGCGTCCTGCACCCGGTGCACGACCGCCATCTGCTGCGCGTCGCGGCCGGGGCTGTCGGTCAGCTTGTCGAGGCGGCGCTCGATCGCGCGCAGGTAGCGCGCCAGCGCGGGCAGCCGGGCCGTGCCCGCGGCGGTGAGGAAGCCCGGGTACACCAGGCCGCGCAGCTGGGCGCTGATGTCCGCGACGGCCGGCTCGAGCACCGGGCTGCGCAGCTCGCCGAGGCGCAGCTGCGCCGCGTGCGCGGCGCGGAGCAGCTCTTCCGCCCAGGTCACTACCTCGGCGGTGGCAGCGTGCAGCCGCGGCCGGACGTGCGCGGCCAGCCGCGCGAAGCCCTCGGCGTCTCAGGCCGGGCCGCCGGCGTCCGCGATCAGGCCGTCGGCGGCGCAGCTGACGCAGTCGGCGAACAGGGCGGCCACGCCGCCGTGCGGGTTGTTGCTCAGCGCGAGCTTTTGCGCGGTTGTCAGCCGCGCCGCGATGTCCTTCACCGGCGACCGGGCACCGAGCAGGATGAGCCGCCTGGTCCCGGCTCGCATCGCCGTGCGGGCCGCGGCGGGGGTCTCGAACAGCCGGACGTCGACCGTCTCGCCCGCGTCCACGAGCGCCGGGTAGGCCTTGACCTCGCCGTCGGTGAACACCTGCGGCAGCGTGCTGAAGTCCCAGCTCGTCAGCCCGGTCCGGGTCAGCGCGCCGGCCCTGGCGGACAGCGTGGCGCGCAGCTGCGGGCGCAGCTGCCGCTGCAGCGCGGCCAGGTCCTTGCCGGTGCCGAGCACCCGGTCCGCGGCCACCACCCGGAACGTGATCCGCAGGTGCGGCGGCAGCCTGTCCAGGTCGAACGCGTCCACCGGGACCCGCACGCCCCGCAGCCGGAACAGCTCGCGGGACAGCACCTCTCGGATGTCCGCTGCGGACGCGGGGGCGGCGGCGCTGATGCCAGCCAGCGCCTCGCGGGCCACGTCGGGGGCGGGGACGAGCTCGCGGCGCAGGGCCTTGGGCAGCGATCGGATGAGCTCGGTGACCAGTTCCTGACGCAGGCCAGGGACCTGCCAGGAGAATTCTTCCGGGCGGGCCTGGTTCAGCGTGTTCAGCGGGATGTCGATCGTGACCCCGTCCGTCTCGCCGCCCGGCTCGAACGCGTACGACAGCGCGAGGCCGAGGCGCTGGCCGTCACCGGAGGCGCCCGGGGACGCCGACGTCCATACCTCGGGGTAGCCGCCGAGGTCGTGGGCCGCCGCGTCGCCGGTCAGCAGGTCCGCCAGGGTCAGTGTCAGCAGTGCCGGGGTGGCGTGCCTGGCCGTCTTCCACCAGGCGTCGAAGTGCCGCGCGGACACCACGTCGGCGGGAACCCTGGCGTCATAGAACTCGAAGAGCGCGTCCTCCCCCGCGACGAGGCCGCGACGGCGGGCGCGCTGCTCGAGCTCGGCGGCCTCAGCGAGCAGCGTGGCGTTGTCGCGGAAGAAGTGGTGCCGGCTCTCCCAGTCGCCTTCCACGAGCGCGTGCCTGATGAACAGCTCGCGGGAGGTTTGCGGGTCGATCCGCGCGAAGTTCACGGTGCGGTCGGCGACGATCGGAATGCCGTACAGGGTGACTTTCTCTGTCGCGACGACGGCGCCGCGCTTCCTGCTCCACCGGGGCTCGCTGTAGTCCCGCTTCACGAGGTGCCCCGCGACGGGCTCCACCCACTCGGGCTCGATGGCGGCGACCAGGCGGCCCCACAGCCGGGACGTCTCCACAAGCTCCGCGGCGACGACCCAGGCCGGCGGCTTGCGGGCGAGCGCCGAGCCCGGGAAGATCGCGAACCGGGCGCCGCGCGCGCCGAGGTACTCCGTCAGCGGACGGCGGCCGCGCTCGGCGGCGGGGGCACCCGGGCGTCCCGCGGGAAGCACCATCTTCATGCCGACGTGCGACAGCAGTCCGCTGAGCAGGGCGGTGTGGACAACGGATCGTTCGGGAGACGATGAATCGGTCTGCACCCCGAGATCAGCGGTCAGGCTCTGCAACTGGGCGTGCAGGTCCTGCCATTCGCGAACGCGCAGGTAGTTGAGGAACTCGCTGCGGCACATCCGGCGGAAGGCCGAGCCCGACAGCTCGCGCTGGCGCTCGGCGAGGTAGTCCCACAGCGCGATGAACGTGAGGAAGTCCGACTCCGGCTGGGCGAACCGGCGGTGCGCGGCATCCGCCGCCTGCTGGCTGTCGGCGGGGCGCTCGCGCGGGTCCTGGATGGACAGCGCCGCGGCGATGATCAGGACCTCGCGCGCGCAGCCCCTGGCGGCCGACTCCACGATCATCCGGGCGATCCGGGGGTCGACGGGCAGCCGCGCCATCGTCCGGCCGAGGTCGGTGAGCCGGCCGCCGGTGAAGGCGTTCAGCTCCTCGAGCAGCCGGACGCCGTCGGCGATGCTGCGCGGGTCCGGCGGGTCGATGAAGGGGAAGTCGCGCACGTCGCCGAGGCGCGCGGCGGCCATCTGCAAGATGACCGACGCCAGGTTCGTGCGCTGGATCTCCGGGTCGGTGAACTCCGGGCGAGAGCTGAAGTCTTCCTCGGAGTACAGCCTGATGCAGATGCCGTCGGCGACCCGGCCGCAGCGGCCCTTGCGCTGGTTCGCGCTGGCCTGCGAGACCGGCTCGATCGGCAGCCGCTGCACCTTGGTGCGGTGGCTGTACCGGCTGATCCGGGCGGTGCCAGGGTCGATCACGTAGCGGATGCCGGGGACGGTCAGCGAGGTCTCGGCGACGTTGGTGGCCAGCACGACGCGGCGGGTGCGGCTGGACGCCGGGGGCTGGAACACGCGGTGCTGCTCGGCGGCGGACAGCCGTCCGTAGAGCGGGAGGACGTCGGTATGCGGGCGGCCTTTGAGCGCGTCGGCGGCGTCCCTGATCTCGCGCTCGCCGGACAGGAAGACGAGGATGTCGCCAGGGCCTTCCGCGGCGAGCTCGTCGATCGCGTCGGCGATCGCCTGGACCTGGTCACGGTCCTGGTCCTGGTCGCGCCGCTCGGGCCGCTCGGGGCGCTCGGGCCGCTCAGGGCGCTCGGGCCGCTCGGGGTCGGTGATCGGACGGTACCTGACCTCGACCGGGTAGGTGCGGCCGGAGACCTCGACGATCGGCGCGTCCCCGAAGTGGGCGGAGAAGCGCTCGGGGTCGATCGTGGCCGAGGTGATGATCACCTTGAGGTCGGGGCGCCTGGGGAGCAGCTGCCTGAGGTAGCCGAGGATGAAGTCGATGTTCAGGCTGCGCTCGTGCGCCTCGTCGATGATCAGGGTGTCGTAGCGGGACAGGTCCCGGTCGCCGGCGATCTCGTTGAGCAGGATGCCGTCGGTCATCAGCTTGATCAGGGTGCGGTCGCTCGCCTTGTCGGTGAACCGCACCTTGTAGCCGACAGCCTGGCCCAGCTCCGTCCTCAGCTCCTCCGCGATGCGCTCGGCGACGGTGCGGGCGGCGATCCGGCGCGGCTGGGTGTGGCCGATCTGGCCGGTGACGCCGCGGCCGAGTTCCAGGCAGATCTTCGGCAGCTGCGTGGTCTTGCCGGACCCGGTCTCGCCGGCCACGATCACGACCTGGTTGTCCCGGATGGCGTCCGCGATCTCGTCCTTGCGCTGGCTGACCGGCAGCTCTTCCGGATAGCTGATTTCCGGCACCGAGGCGCGGCGGCTGGCGACCTTCTGCGCGGCTCTCGCGACGTCGGCGGCCAGTTCGCTCACCGCTTTGTCCCGGGCGGAATGATCCTTGAGGCCGCGCGCCCGGTCGATACGACGGCCTAGCCGATGCTGGTCAAGGAGCATCAGCTCGGGCAGCACGCGCCGAAGGTCGGCGAGCACGGGGATCTGGGAGGGCTGGTTCACCGGCGGAAAACACTAGACGACAACGACCAGAGCATGCCAACGCTTTTCAGCCCCGCGGGCTTCCCTGGCAGCGTCCTGTCCCGCTCCCCGGCGCGGTGCCGGATCTGCCGTTTCGAAACGTTGTGCGATGTCGAACACCCTATCAGGGGCCGGACATCGCACAATCCGCTGAAACGCTGAAACGCTGAAACGCTGACACGGACCCGGGCCCGGCGTCAGCTGGCGGGCGTGCCCGCTCTGGCGGCGATGTGCGGCGGGACCGCGATGCCCGGCGGCAGGGCGGGGTCGGGGACCGGCTGCTGCCAGGTCGTCGCCAGCGGGAGCTCGCCCGCCCAGAGGCCGAGCCCGGCGTCGGGCGAGTCGCCGTCGTCGGGCGGCCCGGTGCGGATCTTCACCGACGCCTCGGCGAGCGGCAGCGCCAGCAGGCGGGTGGCCGCCAGCTCCTTGCGGCTTGGCCTTCGCACGTAGTCCCACTGCCCCGGGGCCATGTGCTCGGACAGCGACCGAAGGCCGTGCAGGAGCTCGCCGCGGTCGGCGACGATCCGCGGGTAGCCGTAGATCATCGCGCTGCGGTAGTTGACCGCGTGCTCGAACACGGAGCGGGCCAGCACCAGCCCGTCAGCCAGCGTGATCGTCACGCACACGGGGCTTTCGGCGCGCAGGCTCACGCTGGCGACGGACCCGTGCAGGTACAGGGTCGTGTCGTCGAAGCCGTAACTGGTCGGCACCACCATCGGCCAGCCGTCGCGGACCACGCCCAGGTGAGCGACAAGTCCGGCCGCGAGGACGGCGACCAGGTCATCGCGGTCGGTCCGGCCCTGCTCGCGGAGCCTGCGATGCCTGGTGCGCTCGGTGCCTGACAGCGGGTTTGTCACCTACTGGTGATATCACGGCCTGCCGGCACGCGAGCGAACAGGGCGGGAATGCGGCTGGTGCCGCATGACGTTATGGGATATAGTAAGTGCGTCGGCCTGGTGCCCATCTGAGTGGCCCGGCAATCTCCTGAGCGCCGCCGCTGGCGGCGCGGAAGCGAAGATTCTCAGCATTCGCAGTAATTCCCTGTAACTGCCTTACGGCAGGACATCAGCGCAGGTCAGTGACCTGTTACAGCCATGGCAATTCATCCGCCAGCGGTTCTCTTTGGCCTGCGCGAATTTCACCCTCCACGGAGAGGAAACACCCACATGACAGCAACAACAGAAGAACGCCAGGATCAGCGAAGTGCCGCTTCGGCGAGCACTACCGTACGGGGGATCGCCGATATCGGCGACGCCCGCGGGTACCTGCGCGTCGCCGGTTACCGCCGCTCGCCCGGCGATATCCCGCTCACGCCCGCGCAGATCCGCCAGTACGGGCTGCGCAAGGGCGACCAGGTAACCGGCGCGGCCGTGCCGCGCCAGGCCGGCACCCGTGACGGGTCCGGCACTCGTGACAGGTCGGGCACCGGGGGGCCCGGCACGACACTGGTCAGCGTCGACAGCATCAACGGCCTGCCGCCCGACGAGGCGCGGCACCGTCCGCAGTTCGACGATCTCACCCCCGTCTACCCGAACCAGCGGTTCCGTCTCGAAGACGGCGACCCCAGCGCGACCGCGCGGATCATCGATCTCGTCTCCCCCATCGGCAAGGGCCAGCGCGGTCTCATCGTCGCGCCGCCGAAGGCCGGGAAGACCAAGGTCCTGAAGACGATCGCGCACGCGATCGGCACGGCCTATCCCGAGGTGCACCTCATGCTGGTGCTCGTCGGCGAGCGCCCGGAAGAGGTCACCGACCTGCGCCGCTCGGTGCGCGGCGAGGTCGTCTCGTCCACGTTCGACCAGTCCCCCGACGATCACGTCCGGGCGGCGGAGCTAGCCATCGAGCGGGCCAAGCGCCTCGCCGAGCTCGGCCGGGACGTCGTGGTCCTGCTGGACTCGCTCACCCGGCTCGGCCGCGCCTACAACCTCGCCGCCCCCGCGACCAGCCGCACCCTGACCGGCGGCGTGGCGGCGTCGGCGCTGCAGCCGCCCCGCCAGTTCCTCGGCGCGGCGCGCTGCCTGGAAGAGGGCGGTTCGCTCACCATCATGTCCACCGCCCTGATCGACACCGGATCGCAGCTGGACAACGTGCTGTTCGAGGAGTTCAAGGGCACAGGGAACATGGAACTGCGGCTGCGCCGAGACCTGGCGGAGAAGCGGCTGTTCCCGGCGATCGACGTCGCGCCTTCCGGCACCCGCCGCGAGGACCTGCTGATGGAGCCGGCGGAGCACGCCGCGGTGGTCAGCATGCGCCGGGCGCTCGCGCCCCTGGACCCGCAGCACGCTCTGGAACTGCTCCTCGACAAGACCGTTCGCCCGAACGAAGAGTTTCTCCGCCAGATCCGCCAGTCACAGTAACGCGCGGAGGCGGAGGCGACCGTCACGCAGGCCACTCCCGTCGGGTTTGTCTGCGTAACGACCGTTTTCGCGAGCGATTTGCCCCGGTATGTCGTGCCGGATACCTAGAAAGCGAGCAGCTGGGACGCATGTGACTTGCCCGGCCGCGGATGGCGACTGGTATCGCGAGATGAGAATGGCGGGCATGGCGGAAGTTCGGCGTTTGCCGAGGCGGGCGCGGGCGCGCGGCGCGGTCCGCGCGGCGTGCCAAAAGTCGTAACCACTTCTTGCACTATTACGTGTTGAACGGGTAGTTAATCTTCTATACGCTCTTGCAGCGCGAATGATGGCGTCGTTTGCCTCGTGCAATTGCGCGCGGCAAACTTTCGCCATCGACGTGACGTCGCGGTCACCCTGGAGCCCCGCCGAGGACCCGCGATTCCTCGTCATGGCATCGAAGGGGCCCTTGGCATGCCACAGAGCAACTTTCAAGGAAACTCGCAGGCACGGACGCTGGCGGGACTGCCCGGAGCGCGTCGGACGTCGGGTACGCTTCCGCCCGAGTCCGTAAGCGCGGGCTGCTACGGCATATTCGTCTCGCGCGGCGAAGGAGCGCGGCAACGAACTGGAATGGTTGAAATCTACTCAATGGCGAGGCGGCGTTCCAGCCACATCGGCGGATTGCCGGCACGATTGCCGGCACATGGCGGCGATCATTGCGGGAGCGAACCCGAGACGGAAATAAGCGTCGATCTGAAGGCCGCACAAGGCTTTGGCGATGCCCTCCCTGCAGTCCGCGCATTCCAGCGCGGCGCGCCCGGCTGGTCTGCGCCAGCGGGAAAGCCCGGCTGGTCTGTGCCAGCGGGAAAGCTCCTCTGGCGCGGGCTCGATGAGCTCGCGCACCGCGGCGAGCGCCCCGGGGCATGCCATGCCCGCGGCCGCGGCGGACTCCATGTCGATATCGACCCCGAGTCTGTCGCGCAGCATCCTGAGCGCGAGCCGGGTCTGGGCGCCGAGCGCGGCCAGGATGTCCCGCTGGGCGCTGGCGTCGGAGCCGGGCCAGTCAGCGCTCATCCCGCCGTCGCCCGCGACGGCGCCGTCCCGTCCCATGCGGTCGGCCATAGCGGCGGTGAGCAGGTACGCGGTCCGCGGCGCACCCCATGGCGGGGGATTCACATGCGCGCCCAGGACTGGACGCGGCTGGCCAGCCTGCGCAGGAAGTACATCAGGCACGAGCAGATCCCGAGCCCTCTAGTCGGACACTCGTGGGGTTCCAGGCCTGCTCCCCATATCACGCCCACTTCAGGCCCCTTTCCTGGGGATATAGCCAACTGGGCATGCGTGCCCGGCCCCCAGGCGGGGGACATAGGCCGGGGGCCGGGCACCCGCGCGCATAGTCCCGGGAGAACCCCCCCGAATTCCCGTGGGAAAGGCGCGCCTACACGCTGCGTAGTCGGATGGGTGGAATCCGGTTACGTCAAGCGCGACGCCAACGATACTCGGCACCTGTCTAGTTGTCTAGTCACCTCAGCACGCCCTTCAGGGCTAATGTGCGGAGGGTCCGATGGCAGATAACGGGGCGTCGCGCATGCAGATCGACTACGAGTCAGGTGAGAAGGTCTACCTGCAGATAGCGCGCATTATCCGGGACCGCATCATCAACGGGGAGCTACCGGTGGGCGCGCAGATCCCGAGTGGCAACCAGATGAAACAGGAGTGGGGTGTCAACCGGCTTACCGGCGCGCAGGCGGTCGAGGAACTACGGAAAGCCGGCCTGGTCGTCACACGGCCCGGCGTTGGCACCTTCGTCGCGGCCACGCCGGCCTTGCAGGCCGTCGTGATGCGGCCGGGCGACCGGGTCATCTCGCGGATGCCCACCGAGGAAGAACGGCTGCGGCTCGGCACCGGCTATCTCACCCCGGTGCTCGTCGTCACCAGGTCCGACGGCCGCGTGGAGCAGTACAACGCGGCCGTCACCGTGTGCCAGTCGCAGCGGTTAACGCGCGGCGCAGCGCCCATGGCTGGGTGATCTGGGCTGATTAGGTATCTATACGGCTATACATGTTGAAGGATGAAGTAACCGGAAATTACCAGCTATCAGCCCTAGCGCGCCGGTTAGGTGCTGGTTGCGGTGTTCAGAGCAGGCCGTGCTCGTTCGGGATAATCGGCTGCGGCCGCGGCGAGAACCGGCTGCGGGTCCGTGCGGCGGGAACCCGTGACTGCCTCGCCCTGCGGCTGCGCGGCGTGCAGCTCGTGCACGTACCGCTTGCCCCGCAGCAGCGAGGCGACGGCCGCGATCAGGCACGCCACGATCGCGAAGTCGAACGCGATGTCCAGGCCATGCTGGAACGGGACGGCGATCAGGGAGGGGAAGAACGAGTGCCCGGTCAGGTAGGCCGCGTGGCTTGGCGGCAGCTTGGCGAGCGCCGTGCCGAGCAGTGTCTGGATCGGGTTGTAGCCGAGCAGCGCGGCGAACATGATCGCGGTCGGCGGCAGCGCCGACAGCCGGGCGGCGTCGGCGGCGGGCAGGCCCTGCGCGGTCAGCCCGTGCAGCAGGCTGGACGAGAGCGAGCCCGCGAGGCCCAGGATGATCAGCGAGAAGAAGATGCCGATCGACAGGACCATCGAGGAGTTCTGGAAGGTCGCGCTCATGCCGGCGCCCACCCCGCGGCGCTCGGCGGGCAGGCTGTTCATGATGCCGGCCCGGTTCGGGGAGGCGAACAGGCCCATGCCGATGCCGTTGAGCAGCAGCACCCCGGCGAACTGCCAGTACTGGAAGTTGACAGGAAGCAGCTCGAGCAGGGCGAACGAGAGCGCGGCGATCACCATGCCCCCGGTGGCGAACGGCCTGGCGCCGAACCGGTCGGACAGCCAGCCGGAGACCGGGCCCGCGGCCAGGAAGCCGATGGTCAGCGGCAGCATCGCGATGCCGGCCCACAGCGGGGTGTCGGTGAAGCTGTAGCCGTGCATCGGCAGGTAGATGCCCTGCAGCCAGATGATCAGGATGAACATCAGGCCGCCCCGGCCGAGCCCGGACAGCAGCGCCGCCAGGTTGCCCGCGGTGAACGGGCGCAGCCGGAACAGCGCGAGCCGGAACATCGGCTCGGCGACGCGGGTCTCGATGACGCAGAACAGCGCCAGTGCGGCGATGCCGCCGCCGATCAGGCCGAGCACGAGCGGGCTGGTCCAGCCCATCGTGTGGCCGCCGTAGGGCTGGATGCCGTAGGTGATGCCGACGAGGACGGCGATCAGGCCCGCCGCGAAGGTCACGTTCCCCCACCAGTCCAGCCTGGCTGGCTTGCGGATGCCGAGTTCCCTGAGCTTGAGGTAGGACCAGATCGTGCCGCCCACGCCGAAGGGGACACTCACCAGGAACACGTAACGCCAGCTCACCGGGCCCAGCACGCCGCCGAGGACAAGGCCGATGAACGAGCCGGCGATCCCCGCGACCTGGTTGAGGCCGAGCGCGAGGCCGCGCTCGTTGGCCGGGAAGGCGTCGGTGAGGATCGCGCTCGAGTTGGCCATCAGCATCGCGCCGCCGACACCCTGCATGATCCGCATCGCGATCAGGTACCAGCCGGCCGCCGTGCCGTGCAGCCAGGTCACCGACAGCAGGATGGAGAACAGGGCGAAGATCGCGAAGCCCGCGTTGAACATCCGGACGCGGCCGTACATGTCGCCGAGGCGGCCGAAGCTCACCACGAGCACTCCGGTGACGACCAGGAAGCCCATCATCAGCCACAGCAGGATCGTCGTGTTGCCCGGCTGCAGCGGGTTGATGCCGATGCCACGGAAGATGTCCGGCAGGGCGATCAGCATGATGGACGAGTTGACGGTGGCCATCAGCACGCCCAGTGTCGTGTTCGACAGGGCGATCCACTTGTAGCGGTGACCGACGGGCTGGGATGTGGCGGGCGGCACTGGGGTTCCCTCCATGGCACGGCGCAGGGGCTCGCGTTCGCGATCTATTAGTTGCTTGATGCGAACTAATCTTAGACCCGTTTTGTTCCCGCGCCTAGCCGGTGGTTGGATGGCCGGGTGAGCATGCCGCTTTCGCCGCTGTCCCTGCACGCGGCGCTGGCGTCCCCGGAGCTGCTCGCCGCTCCGGTGTACGCGGCGCTGCGTTCCTGGCCGGCCGCCGCCGAGGTCGAGGTGGCCGGGATCGACCCCGCGCTCGCCGACACCGCCGCCTTCTGCGCACGGTACGGCGTGCCGCTCGAGGAGTCCGCGAACTGCGTGGTGATCGCGGCCAAGCGCGGCGGCGACACCACGTACGCCGGATGCGTCGTGGCCGCCACGACACGTGCCGACGTCAACGGACTGGTCCGGCGGCACCTCGGGGCGCGCAAGGCGTCGTTCGGCCCGGTGCACGAGGTGACCGCGCTGACCGGGATGGAGTACGGCGGGATCACGCCCATCGGCCTGCCGGCCGGCTGGCCGGTCCTGGTGGACGCCGCGGTGGCGAAGCTGGGCAGTGCCGTGGTCGGCTCAGGGATCAGGGGGTCCAAGCTGTGGCTGCCCGGCCGGCTGCTGGCGGAGCTGCCAGGCGCCGAGGTCCTCCCCGGCCTGGGGATCTGAGCGCGTTCCGGTTTGACAGAGGGGAATCAGAGCGGGCATCCTTGGGTTAGTCAGATTAGACACCTCGTTCGGTGAGGCGTCTTCACGGACACAGGCCACTGATCCCAACCGTCGAGAGACGCTCCGGATCAGGACACCTCTCCCCGGCTTAAGGGGTGAGGCCAAGTGGCTGCGTATTGCTACGCCGTGGAGTGCCAAAGCTCTTTACGAGAGAGGTGACCTCGCCACTCTGCCGTGGCAGCGGACAGCTCCTCTCAGCTCCGGCTGGTGTCCCGTGTGATGGCGCGCGAGCGCCGCGGACGAAGGGAGGCGCGCGATGGACTCTGATAGTCCGGGCCGAAGTCGGCCCGTTCCGCCGCTTTCCCTGCAAGTCCCTGGCACACGCTGACGAATTGATTCTTTCCTGACGTAATTCCGATTCCGCTCCGTTTTCCGCCTGCCGTGAGCACGGCGGAGCGATCACCCGCGCGCGTGTGCCTCAATCCCGCTTTAGTGCGAAGCGTGAAAGGGGTGAACTCCCATGACTGCTGTAGAAGTGACCGCCACCCGCCGTCCTGCCGTGCTGGACGACGCGCATGTCGGCGACATCCGCGGTGCCCTCGGCACGATCCGGGCCGACGACATCGGCGCCCGCTCGACCCTGTCGAGCAAGATGAAGACGCTGCTGGCCGTCGTCGGGCCCGGCCTCATCGTGATGGTCGGCGACAATGACGCCGGGGCTTTCTCCACCTACGGCCAGGCTGGCCAGGACTACGGCACGCGGCTGCTGTGGACGCTGCTGCTGCTCATCCCGGTGCTGTACGTGAACCAGGAGATGGTGCTGCGCCTCGGCGCCGTCACCGGCGTCGGGCACGCGCGGCTGATCCTGCAGCGGTTCGGGAAGTTCTGGGGCGCGTTCTCTGTCATCGACCTGTTCATCCTCAACGCGCTGACGATCATCACCGAGTTCATCGGCATCACGCTGGCCGCGAGCTACCTCGGCCTGCCGAAGGCGGTGGCTGTCGCCGGCGCGGCCGCGGTGATCATCGCGTCGGCGTTCACCGGGTCCTTCCGCCGGTTCGAGCGGATCGCGATCACCTTCTGCGCCGGATCGCTGCTGCTCATCCCGCTGTACCTGATGACCCACCCGTCGGCGGCGCAGCTGGCCCGCGGCTTCGCGGTGCCCGGCCTGCCCGGCGGCTCCGGCCAGATGGCGACCGTGATGCTGCTCGTCATCGGCATCGTCGGCACGACCGTGGCCCCATGGCAGCTGTTCTTCCAGCAGTCCTACGTCATCGACAAGCGGATCACCCCGCGCTTCATGAAGTACGAGAAGACCGACCTGTGGATGGGCATCGTCATCGTGGTCATCGGCGCCGCCGCTGTCATGGGCGCGACCGCGGCCGCGTTCGCCGGGACCAAGGCGGCGGGCAACTTCACCGACTCGGCTGGCCTGGCGCACGGCATCGCGGCCTACGCGGGACACGCCGCGGGCGCGGTGTTCGCGGTCGCGCTGCTCGACGCGTCCATCATCGGGGCGTTCGCGGTGTCGCTGTCCAGCGCCTACGCGATCGGCGACGTGCTCGGCCTGAACCACTCGCTGCACCGCGGCATCGGCCAGGCCAAGGGGTTCTACGCGGTGTACGCCGCGCTGATCTGCGGTGCCGCCACGATCGTGCTCATCCCCGGCTCGCCGCTCGGCCTGATCACCGAGGGCGTCCAGGTACTCGCCGGCGTGCTCCTGCCCAGCGCCACCGTGTTCCTGCTGCTGCTGTGCAACGACCGCGACGTGCTCGGTCCCTGGGTCAACGGACGGAAGACCAACGCGTTCACCTCGGCGGTGATCGCCGTGCTGATCACCCTGTCCGTGGTGCTCACCGCCTCCGTGCTGTTCCCGGCGATCACCGCCAGGCAGATCATCATGATCGTCGCTGGGTGCGCGGGGGTCTGCGCGCTCGCGGGCGTGGTCATGGTCGCCAGGCGGCGCGGCGCGGCGGCTGCCATGGATGCCGTGGTGGGCGCCGACGCTGCGGGTGCCGAGGGTGCCTGGGGTGCCGGCGGCGCTGCGGGTGCCTGGGTCGACCGTGACATGTGGCGGATGCCGCCGCTCGCCGAGCTGGGCGCGCCTGTTGTCAGCCGCACCAGGAAGGTCGGGCTGACGGCGCTGCGCGCCTACCTCGCGATCGCGATGATCCTCGTCATCGTCAAGATCGTCCTGATCGCCGTCGGCCACTCTGCCTGAGCGTTCGACCTGTCAAACCTGGCTGCCGGCGGCGGCAAGGCGCGGGTGCTGCCGAAGTTGTGAAAGCACGGCAGCTATCCGATAATTGCCGCTGTTAGCGCTTGAGGGCGCTGGACCTGTCCGCTCTGGCTGACAGGCAGAAGCCGAGTCTGGGTCTGCTCATGGGCGGGGGTGAGACGTGAGCGGGGAGTTTCCTGAGCGGCCCCGGGGTCTACTGTCCGGCTTTTCCGCAGGCTCCCGAGTCGCTGGTTACCGGCTAGAGGAGCAGGTCGGCGCGGGCGGGATGGCGGTCGTGTTCCGGGCTGTGGACGACCGGCTGGGCCGTCGGGTCGCGCTGAAGATCCTGGCCCCGGCGCTGGCGTCGGACGAGGCATTCCGGCATCGGTTCATCCGGGAGTCCCGGGCCGCGGCCGCAGTTGATGATCCGCACATCATCCCGGTGCATGAGGCTGGCGAGGCCGACGGGGTGCTGTTCATCGCCATGCGGTACGTGCCAGGCAGGGACGTCCGCACCTTGCTGCACCGTGAGGGGCCGCTGCCGCCGGGCCGGGCGGCAGCGATCATCTCTCCGGTGGCATCGGCACTGGACGCCGCGCACGCCGCCGGGCTGGTCCACCGTGACGTCAAGCCGGCGAACATGCTGCTGGACGTGCGGCCCGGCCGGCCCGATCACGTGTACCTGTCAGACTTCGGGCTCAGCAAGGGTGCGCTGTCATCGGTCGGGCTGACCGGGACCGGGCAGGTCCTCGGCACGCCGGGCTACATCGCCCCGGAGCAGATCGAGGGAAAGCCGGCCGACGGGCGCGCCGACCAGTACGCGCTGGCCTGCGCGGCCTTTGAGATGCTCACCGGCGAGGCGCCGTTCCAGCGCGACGACCCCGCGGCCGTGATCTGGGCGCACATGTCCGTGCCGCCGCCGCCGCTGACATCGCGCCGACCGGACCTGGCGGCGGCCGCGGACCCGGTATTCGCCCGGGCACTGGAGAAGGCGCCCGCGGACCGGTACGCGTGTTGCGCGGACTTCGCCGAAGCGCTCCGCGAGGCGCTCGGCCTGGAGCCGTACTACTCCAGCCTGGACGTCATCCCGCGACCGGACAAGCCGGTAACGGATCACCCGGTAACCCAGGCCGCCGGGCCGGCCGGAGCTGCCGTCGCTCACGCTACGGTCACCGTAACCGGCGCGCGAGCAGGCGAACCGGCGGCACCCGCCGCACTGTACGCCGGCGCGAGGGCCGGCGCCGCAGACTCAATGGTCCCCGGGGCCGGTGAGCCGACCGCCAGGCTAGCGCCGCCGAGATCCATCGTGCATGCCGCAAGAGTCATGTACGCGGGAGCCGCGCTGCCGGTGATCGTCGGTGTAGTTGCGCTGCTCATAGCTCTGGCGCACTCGTAATGGCGATATCGGTGCTGGGCGTCCTGTGCATCATCCCTACTACCGGCTTGTGGCTCTGGATGGCGTGGGCTAACAAGGGCGGCCGGTCCTGGGGCCGGATTATGGCGACGGTGTTCTTCGGCGTCCTGACCGCGGGCGGGCTGGCCTCGCTGATCGCGTACCTCAGGGTAAAACCCTTCAACGCCGGTCCCATCCTCGCCGTGTCACTCTTCCTCGTGTACTGGCTGACTGGCCTTAGCGCAGTCGTCCTGCTCTGGCAGCGGTCCTCCAGCGACTATTACACCGCGGCCGGCAATCGGTCCAAAGCCATCCGCGCAGCATCACAGAGGCCGCACGATCAACCCGCAGCACGGCGAGGTGCAGGCCCCGATCCGAACTGAGACGGTGTCGCCAGGAAGGGCAGGAAGGGGTAGCTAGCAGGGGTGGCCGCGAACCAGGCGGGTGATCAGGCCCGCACCGGGCCGCTGGCCGGCGTGCGGGTCGTCGAGCTCGCCGGAATCGGGCCGGCGCCGTTGTGCGCGATGCTGCTCGCCGACCTCGGCGCGGAGGTGATCCGGGTCGACCGGCCAGGCGGCCCGCCGCTGCCGGTCCCCTTCGACAAGGACGTCACCAGCCGGGGCAAGCGGCGGATCGTCGTCGACCTGAAGCATCCGCGCGGCGCCGCGGTGGTCCTGCGGCTGGCCGGGGCCTGCGACGCGCTGATCGAGGGCTACCGGCCCGGAGTCGCCGAACGGCTCGGCGTCGGCCCCGCCGCCTGCTGGGCGCGCAACCCGCGGCTGGTGTACGGCCGGATGACCGGGTGGGGGCAGGACGGGCCGATCGCGCAGTCGGCCGGGCACGATGTCGCCTACATCGCGGTCACCGGGGCACTGCACGCGATCGGGCGGGCGGGCGGCCCGCCGCAGGTCCCGGTGAACTACCTCGGCGACTTCGGCGGCGGGTCGATGTTCCTGGCGGTGGGCGTGCTCGCGGCGCTGCTGGAGGCACGAAAGACCGGGCGGGGCCAGGTGGTGGACGCCGCGATCGTCGACGGGGCGGCGGTGCTGCAGGCGATGACGTACGGGCTGCTCGCCGACGGGTCATGGACCGACCAGCGGGGCGTGAACCGGCTGGACACCGGCGCACCCTACTACGACGTGTACGAGACGGCCGACGGGCGGCACATGGCGGTCGGCGCGCTGGAGCCCGCGTTCTACGCGCGGTTCACCGAGCTGCTGTTCGCGCCCGGCGGCCCGCCGTCCGGGCTGCCGGCGCAGCACGACCAGGCGCGGCGGGAAGAGCTGCGGGAACTGTTCGCGGCCCGGTTCGCGCAGCGGACCCAGCAGGAGTGGGCGAAGGTGTTCGAGGGCACCGACGCGTGCGTCGCCCCCGTGCTGTCGATGACCGAGGCCCCGCACTACCCGCACCTGGCCGCACGCGGCACGTTCACCGAAGTCGACGGAGTTCTCCAGCCAGCGCCCGCGCCGCGATTCGCGCGAGCCGCGAACGGCGGTGCGATCAGCGCGCTGGAACCGGGCCGGATAGCGCGACCCGGGGCGCACACCCGAGAGGTGCTCGCCGGCCTCGGCTTCGACGACGTCGAGGACCTGCTGGCCGACGGTGCCGTGCGTCAGTCCTGAGCTACCCGGGGGGACGGGATCTAGAGCAGCTCGAGGATGGTCGCGTTGGCCTGGCCGCCGCCCTCGCACATGGTCTGCAGGCCGTACCGGATGCCGTTGTCCCGCATGTGGTGCACCAGCGTGGTCATCAGCCGGGCGCCGCTGGCGCCGAGCGGGTGGCCGAGCGCGATCGCGCCGCCGTTGACGTTCAGCGCCTTGGCGTCCGCGCCGATCTCGGCGAGCCACGCGAGCGGAACCGGCGCGAACG
>JASHXJ010000422.1 GCA_030043595.1 Trebonia sp. | reverse complement strand
CGGGCAAGCGCGCCGGCGCGATCCGCGGCTGGACCTCGGTCGGGGGAGCGGCAGCCGCGCTCGGCCCGGTGCTTGGCGGCGCGCTTGTCGCCGCGAGCTGGCGCTGGGTGTTCCTGGTGAACGTGCCGGTGGCGGCCGTCGCGCTGCTCGCCAGCCTGCGGGTGCTGCCGGCCGCCCCGGCGGCCAGGGAGGGTGACCGCCCGGACACTCTCGGGGCGGCGATCTTCACCGTGGCGATCGGCGCGCTGGCCCTCGCCCTGGTCAAGTCCGACGACTGGGGCTGGGCCTCGCCCCGGGTGCTGGGCTCGATCGCCGCGGCGATCGTCCTGCTCGCCGTGTTCGCCCGCCGTTCCGCCCGCCACCCGGCGCCGGTCATCGAGCCGCAGCTGCTGCGGCTGCCCAGGTTCGGCACCGCGACCGGGGCGAACCTGCTGTTCGGCACCGCGTTCGGCGCGATGCTGCTGCTGGTGACGCTGTGGTGCCAGGACGTCTGGGGCTGGTCGGCGCTGCGCACCGGCCTCGGCGTCGCCCCAGGGCCGCTGCTCGTGCCGTTCTGGGCGGTCGGCGCCGGGCCGCTGGCGCGGCGTGTCGGCCCTGGGCCGGTCGCCGCCGCCGGGTGCGCCATCTATGCGGCCGGGTGCGTGTTCTGGCGGCTCAACCTGTCGCTCACCCCGGACTACGCCGCCCACATGCTGCCGGGCATGCTGATGACGGGAACCGGCGTCGGCCTCACGCTGCCCACGCTGGTGAGCGCGGCGGTGTCGGCGGTGCCACCGCACCGGTTCGCCACCGGGTCGGGGGTGGTCACCATGGCCCGCCAGGTCGGCATCGTGCTCGGCGTCGCGATCCTGGTCACCGTGCTCGGGCACCCCGCCGGGCCGCAGGCACTGGCGGCGTTCCAGCGGGCGACCGTCGTGATCGCGGCCGTGGCGGTCAGCGCCGGCCTAGCGTCGCTGCTGCTCATCCAGCGCAGCGCCACCCCTGAGATAACAGCAACAAGCCTGCCGGCAGCGGCACGGGCTGGGGTGGAACCACGCGTCCGTTCGGAAGAGGTGCTCTAGGACACGGTGACCAGCCGCCAGCTCTTGCCGTTCCAGAAGCCGATGAGGCCCGCGTTCGTGACCGTATTGGCTGGCGGGGTCCAGCCCCCGCCGACCGCTACGCAGTAGGCCGGGGACACGCAGCTGATGCTCACGAATTGGCTCCTGTCGCCATCCGGCAGGGCGGGCACGCTCGTCACAGTCCAGGACCGGCCGTCGTAGGACATCGCCAGCGCGTTATCGACCGTGCCGTGGTTGGTGTTCCCGACGCCCATGCAGTAGGACGGCGACACGCACCACACGCTCAGCAATCCGAATCCCCTGGGTCCGGCCAGCGCGGTGAACGACCAGGTCTTCCCGTTCCACAGCGCGGCGATGGACTGGGCGATCTCCGGCCCTGGGGTCTGCGTCGTGCTTCCGGTGGCGAGGCAGCTGCTCGCCGAGGCGCAGGACACGGTGCTCATTGCGGTCGACGCCTCTGGGTTCCCTGGGTCTGGGTAAGGCCCCGTCTTCATGGCCGTGAAGGTCCTGCCGTTCCACAATTCGAAGAGCGGCGAGTCGTGTTCATTCCTGTTGAACTCACCTGCCAGGACGCAGTACGCGGCCCTGACACAGGAGACGGTCCACAGGACGCCGACGGCGCTGCGCCTCGGCAGCGGCTCCTCGCGCCACGTCCACTTCGTGCCGGTCAGCAGCTCCCCGGATGCGCCGTCGAATGTGACGACGCAGCTGCCCGCGACCGCGCAGGACACGGCCGCGATGCCGACGTAGTCCTTGCGGGCCGGCCACGGCAGCTCGGTCGCCGTCCACGCCCTGCCGTTCCACGTCTCGGCGAGCGGGCCGCCGGAGCCGCCGCTGCCATATCCGCCGACGGCCACGCAATAGGACGCGGATACGCACGACACGCTGTCGAGCTGCCCGAGCGGCCAGCCCTTGGGCAGCGGCACGGCGGTCTCCCGCAACTGCGTGCCGTTCCAGATCATCGCGAGCGGTACGGTGTCCGGGCCGGGGTTCGCGCTGTGCCCCGCAGACCCGACGGCCACGCAATAGGACGAGGACACGCACGAGACCCCGCTGAGCGCGGATTGCAGCGTGCCCGGGGAAATGCCCGCCGCGACCGCGCCCGCCGGGGCGCCGCTGCAGCCGAGAACAGCCCCGAGCGCGGCCAGCACGGGCAGCGCAGCGATGGCGCCCCTCCGCATGGCGGCCTCCCTCATGTCAGGACGCGGTGGTCAGCCGCCAGCTCCTGCCGTTCCAGAAGCCGGCGAGAGCACTTGAGGTCAGCCCGCTGGCCGGGCCGGCCTGGCCGACCGCGACACAGTCTGCCGCGGACACGCAGCTGACGGCGTTCAGCGCGCTGCTCTGGCCCGCGGCCGGCGCGGGCAGGCTCACCCCTGTCCAGGACCTGCCGTTGTAGGACGCGGCCGCCGGCCGGCTGACGACGCTGTGCGGGGTCGTCCCGAAGGCGCCGACGGCGACGCAGCTGCGGGGGACGGCGCACGAGACGGCGCCGAGCACGGGATTGGCCGTGCCCTTCGGCCACGCGACCCGCGCTACGGACCATTCCTTGCCGTTCCAGTGCTCAGCGAACGAGGTGAACGGATACGTCGTGCCCGATACCGCGACCGCGGAGCAGTTCGCCGCCGAGACGCAGGACACACCGCCCAGCACGGGCATGCCGGCCGGGACGGCCGCCTTCATCCGCGAGAACGCCCTGCCGTTCCAGGACTGGAAAAGCAGCGAGCCGCTCCGCGCGGTGTAGTACTCGCCCGCGGTGACGCAGCGCGTGGCCGACGCGCAGGACACGCTGTCCAGGCTCCCGCCCACCTCGCCCGCGGGCAGGGGCACCGTGCGCAGCGTCCACGTCGTACCGTGCAGGGTCTCGGCGAGCGGCTGCACCGCGCCGATGTTCACCGGATACGAGACGCCGACCGCGACACAGCTGCGCACGGCCCCGCACGACACGCTTGTCACATACGCTCCGTACTGCCCCGGCAGTGCGGACGGCGTCCAGGCCTTGCCGTTCCAGGTTTCCACGAGCGAGAAGACGACGGGCTGCATGCCGTACCGTCCGACGGCGACACAGTAAGCGGCGGACGTGCACGACACGCTGGACAGAAAGCCCGCGGTGCTTCCCGCGGGCAGCGGCACGGCGGTCTTCCGCCACGTCGCGCCATTCCACAGCAGTGCGAGCGGGCCGGACGGGCCGGAACCGACGGCCATGCAGTACGTCGCCGACACGCACGAGACGCCTGAAAGCGATTCGGAGGGCGCGGTCGCGGCCGTGGCTGCCGAGGTCGAACTGAGCGGGATGGATATGGCCGCGACCGCGATAAGCCCGGCTATGACGATCGTCCGCACCGTCTCGCCTCCTTCCCAGGGGTGCCGGGGGGTCTAGCTCGCCGCGGGCTGGCCGCCGAGCAGTATCCGGGTGAGCTGGCTGCGGCTGGACAGCAGCTGATCGAGCGCGGCCTGCAGCTGGGCGTCGCTCACGTGGATGGCGCCCGCACCGTCGGCGTCGTCTTCTGCGGCGAGCAGCGCTCCCTTGCGCAGCAGCTCCTTGAGGAACGGCGCCGTCACCCCGTCGGTCCGTTCGATGACCGCGTCCAGGTCGACATCGTCGAGCACCAGGTTTCCCTGGTACAGCCGGATCAGCGCGCGGCGCGCGGCGGCGTTGGGCACCGGCAGCTCGGCCGCCAGGTCGACCCGTCCTGGCCGTTCCGCAAGCGCGGGCTCGAGCAGGTCGGCCCGGTTCGTGGTGAGCAGGAACGTGACGTCGGCGGCCGAGTTGAGCCCTTCCATCTCGTTGAGCAGCTGGAACAGCAGCGGGTGCTCCCCGTTGCGGGCGGTCCGCTCTTCGGCGATGAGGTCCACGTCCTCGACGACCACCATGGCGGGCTGCAGGGTGCGAGCGACCGAGCAGGCCTCCCTGATCCGGCCGAGGGCCCGGCCGGAGATCACGACGACAGTCACGTCGGGCAGCATGGCCAGCAGGTAGCAGACCGTGTGCGTCTTGCCGGTTCCGGGCACGCCGTGCAGCAGGATGCCCCGCTTCAGGTGCTGACCGCTGGCGAGCAGCCGTCCGGAGTGCGCGGCGACGCCGATCACCTGCCGCTCGATCTCCGCGAGCAGCGCGTCGGGCAGCACGATCTGGTCGCGCCTGACCTCCGGCCGGGCGAGGAAGTTCAGCGGCGTGCTGCTCCCCGTCATTCCGAACATCTCGGCGCCGAAGCTGATCACCTGACCGCGGAACACGCTGCGTTCGGATCCGAGCCGCCGGATCTCTCTCAGGACATGGTCAACCTTGTCCTGTGCCGGCCCCACGATCTGCAGGTTCACTTCGGTGCTCCCGCTCGCCGAGGTCGGCAGGAACATGATCGCCATCCGGTCGTCACCCTCGCGCACCAGGTAGATGCCATTGCTGATGCACGCGCGCGTCTCGCCGTGCGGGCCGCACGGCAGCGCGGTCGTCAGCGGCGCGCCGACCCCCGCCGAGCCGTAGTGGCTGTACGGAGACGCCTGGATGAAATCGCCGATCGTGACGTCGCTGTACCGCAGCTGTCCGACGCCCGTGATGCCTACGATCTCGTACGTCCTGCCAGGATCGGCGGCGAGCCAGGCGTCCACGCCGACCTGCACGTTAACGTGCTCGTACAGCGGATAGTTGCTGGCGACCGCGGGCAGTTGCGCCGCGTCGGGCCCGAGGTGGTCCAGGAGCACCCGCCGCAGTTGCTGGTCTTCTGTCCGCGCCACCCGGACCGCGCGGCCGACCAGCTTGCGGGTCAGCCGCCCCACATCGGCCAGTTCCGGCCGCTCTCCATCCAACCCCGTCATGGCTTTCAGGGTAGAAGCGGCGCAGGCGAATAAGAAGTGATTTACGAGCGAATGCCGTCCCCGGTGAGCTCCCCTGAATTCCCCTGAGTCCCCGTACCCGAATTTGGCCGGGGCGCATACAAAGTCAGCGGAAGGGACTGGGGTGACGGACGGGAAAAGGGCCGGAGTGAAAGCCAGAGCGCAAAAACCGCAACGCGGGAGATTCCCGGCCGCCGCACCGCCGGAAGTGCTGCATACTCGGCGGTGTGGACAACCTCTTCGACTGCCAGCGATTGCGGGTCCAGCAGCCGGGGAAGCTCCTGCCCGACCGCGCGACCTATCAGATCTTCGACGACCAGCGGCAGCTGATCGCGGTCGCCACCGAAACTCAGGGCCATGGCCGGCTGAAGCTGCTGCGGGAGTCGATGATCGACATCCGCGCGTTCGCGATCACCACCCCCGACGGCCTGCCGGTGCTGTCGCTGGTCAAGCAGGCCACCACGTGGAACACCGACATCCAGGGTCCCGGCGGGGAGCTCATCGGGCGGATACGCACCGAGGGCACCAGGCGCCACTACACCCTTCTTGACGATCAGGGCCAGACCGTGGGCCAGGCGGTCGGCGACTTCGGGCTCAAGCGCTTCGCCGTAGCCGCCGCGGAAGGCGGCACGTTCGCGCGCGTGCTCAAGACCTGGGCCGGGCTCAGGAAGGAGATGCTCACGTCGTCAGATCACTACAAGGTCGAGTTCAACGGCACGCCAGTGTCACGGCTCGCCCGCACCCTGACCGTCATGATCCCGATCGTGCTGGACCTGACCTCGTACGAGCCGCTGTAAGCTCAGCCGTACCTCGCGCACAACCCGCGCGTGCTCACGCATCGTCTCGGTCCCGTCTACGCCCGGCTGCCGCCCGAACCCGCAGTACATCGCGACCCCGAAGTCGTCGATGTACCGCGACGCCGTGGCGACCCGCCGCCGCAGCCCCGGCACTGCGTCGACCGGCAGCACGATGCCCAGGTAAACCCGGGCGTCGCCAGGCTCGAGGTCCACGAGCGGCCGGAAGAACGACCGGTCCTCGCTGCGCAGGTAGCGCGGCCCCGTCAGGTGCAGCCAGTCGACCGGCCGCCCCGACGAGGCGACCGCGAAGTTGGCCATCCGGACCATCAGTCCCATGTCCCGCGGCTCGTACATCGGCCATTCGGGAAACGTCCCGTAGCACAGGTGATACCCCACGAGAACCTCGGGCGGGATCAGCCGCGTCAGCCGGGTGACCGGCCCGGCGAACCGCTCCCACGCGCCCTCGCAGGTCCACGCGAGCACGCCCTCGATGTCCTGCGTCTCGTACGCCATGTCCCACTGGATCGCCAGGTCGGCCGCCGGGATCGCCGCGAGCAGCCGCGGCAGCTCGCGCGCCACGAGGTCCTCGAACGCCCGCTCCGCGACGGGGTAGTCGCGGGCGAAGTCGGCCTTGAACCCGTTCAGGGCGCTCGACGGGAACGGCAGCCCCACCTGGAACCGCGGTCCCGCCGGAATCACCCCCTCCGCGCGCAGCGCGGCGAACACCGCATAGGACGAGATCGCGTCGTCGATACGCGGCCACGAGCCGAACCGGATCTGGCTGACTCCAGGCTTGATCCCGAACACCGGCGTCTCGTACGCGTGCCGCGGCAGTCCGGTGGGCGATTCGGTCTCCGCGACGGTCGCCACGCCCTCGTTCGGGCGGACAAGCTTTTCCCGCTCGTAACTGACCCACCCGGCCCGCGGACCGGTCTCGCCATCCGGCAGCGCGAAGACCATGTCCCCGAAGAACCCCGCCGCGGCCCGCAGCGCCGCCTCGGTCGAGTCCGAAGGCAGGCTCCCCACAAGCAATAGCTCACTGCTGACCCGCCGCACCATCGCAGGCTCCTTTCATTAGTCCGAACGAAACCGGCCGGCTCTGCACGGTCAGCCTTCCACCGCCCGGCCGGGGAAGCCAGCCGGCCGGGAAGGCCAGCCCGCCGGCCGATCGCCATCCGGGACTCGCGGGAGCGTTTGCCGTGAAGTCCATGAATGTCCGCTGCCCGCCTGCGATAATCTACTCGAACACGGCATCTATTCATGGGGCGGAGGCAGCAGATGGTCAAGACAACGAAGGTCGGGCAAGACGGCATGATTCGGGTTACTTTCGCGCTCCCCGACGGGGAGCCGAGCGGAGCGGTGTCCGTCGTCGGCGATTTCAACGAGTGGAATCCTTTTGCCCACCCGCTCCGGCGGCGCTCGAACCGGACCCGCAGCGCCTCGGTGACGGTCCCGCCGGGAAGCACCCTCCGTTTCCGCTACCTCGGCGAAGACGGCTTCTGGTTCGATGATGACACGGTCCCGACCGGGGCCGGCCGCGACGCGACAATAACCGTCTGACGTCGCGACATGGCAGTCAGACACCCGCCAGGGCCGCCGGACGCGGGGGTCACGCTGACCGTCCGACCAACGGCGGCCGCGCCCGGCCTGCTGCTCCGCTCGTGGACAGAGCAGGACATTCCCGCGATGCTCGCCGCGCACCGGGATCCGGAGATGCGGCGCTGGCTCCGGCATCCGATTACGACCGCGGAGGAAGGGCGCCAGGTCATCCAGGCCCGGCGTGCCGACCGGCAGGCGGGGACCGGATTCAGCTTCGCCGTGCTGCAGACTGATCCTGGCCGCGTGGCCGCTGACCTGGTGGGTGGCGTGAGTATCCGCATCGCGGGCGATGAGGCCGCCGCAGGCGAGGTGGGCTACTGGGTGGCCGCGCCCGCCCGCGGGCGGGGCATCGCGCCGCGGGCGCTGGACGCGGTCTGCGTGTGGGCCTTCCGCCTGCCGCGGACCCGGCCCCTTGAACGCCTGGAACTCATCCACGCCGTCGGCAACCAGGCGTCTTGCCGGGTAGCGGACAAGACCGGCTTCGCCCTGTCTACCGTGCTGCCGCCGCTGCCCCCGCAGTTTCCCGCCGAAGGGCACCTGCACGTCCGGCTCGCTAGCCACCAGGAATGACGCGGCATCGCCGCGAGCTTGGTCACCAGGTCTCCCAGCGCTCGCCTCGTGGCTCCGGCGGCGGCCAGTGGGTGCCGAAGCGCTCGCGGTAGAACCGTGCCTCGTCCCAGGCTTCGCGGACCTTGCGCTGCATGCGCTGCTGACTGTGCGACATGGCGGCCGCGCAGTAGATCATTGCCAGCAGGGCGCCGGCCGCCACTCCTAGGGCCATGCACGCGGTCCCGAAGAGCAGGTAGGTGATCATGCACATAAAGTGCCGAAATTTCACCGACCGTAACCGGACGAGGACGTCGGGACCCGTCTGAAGCCGTCGAATCATGTCCGGGCTCGGTCATAGGGGGGCGCCAAGAAGACGGTAGTTATGATGAGGGTGCTATCTACAGTGAGTAAAGGATGGATGACTTCCCGTCAGCAGCGCAGGTGCAGGCGTTCGTCGCTGCCCTGCGCGCGCTGATCACCCCGGGCGTCTACGCCGCCGAGCTCGAAACCTCCCCGTTGATAGACCTGCCGGCGGTGGAGGCGCGCGCGGGTCCGGATGCGCCACGGACAGTGCGCGCGCAGGTCTTCATCGAATTGCTGGAGAATGTCGTCAATGTCCGGCTGAGCACCACCGACCGGCAGGCGGCGGGCATCCTGTTCGGCATCGGGACCTGGTCCGGGATGCCGGTACGGGAACGTCACTACGAAGTGGCCAAGCTGCGCAACAAGCGCTGGACCTGGGAGCGGAACTACCGCAAGGAGCCGCTCACCCGCGACCTGCTCACCGTCATGCGAGCCCTCATCAGGGAGGACGGCGCCGCCCCCGAGGACCAGTCGCCGGCCGGGGGCGAGGCGCACGCTCCCGAGCCCCGCCACGACACCGAGGCCGAGTCCGAGGCGGAGTACCATCTCCGGCGGCTCGGCAGGCGGCGGACCGCCTACCCGCTCGACATGAGCCTGGAGCAGCTGCAGCAGGCCGGGCTCATCGTCCCTGTCAAGCTGGGCAGGTACCACGAGCGGCAGGCGTCGCGCCAGCCGTCCGGCCTCGACGAGATCGTCCGCTGCCTCGAAGACGGCAGCAGCGTGCTGCTGCTCGGCGAGCCGGGCGCGGGCAAGACGCTCGCGATGTACCAGCTCGCTACCGCCTGCCTCGAAGCGGGCCTGACGCCTATCCCGGTACGCGCGAGGGACACCGCCGAGGTACTGGCGCGGGACGGGTGGGCGGGTGTCCGCGAGCAGAACGGCCCGAACGGCCCGCGCGTGGCCGTGCTGCTCGACGGCCTGGACGAGGCCGTCGAGCTCATCGCCCAGAACAGGGAGCAGTTCGCCGCGGATCTGCGGGAGCTGCTCTCGGCTGGCCCGTACGTCGTGTCGTCCCGCGTCCGGGAATACGAGGAGCTGATATCGGGCGGCTTCCCCGATCCGGGCTTCGACGTGGTCTACGTGATCGAGCCGTGGACGCTGGAAACCGAGTTCCGCGAGTACCTGTCCCGGCTCGCCCGGGCCGGGCTGCTGAACGAGCCGACCCTGTATGAGGCTGTCGTCGGCTCAGATGACCTGGCCAGGCTGGTGAGCAGGCCGCTGTACGCGCGGATGCTCACCTTCGTCGGCGAGCAGGCGGCCCGCGGGCTCCGCGACCAGGTATCCCTCTACGGCGAGTACCTGACGAAGCTGTCGAAGGTCACCGACTACTCGCTGGAGAGCCAGGGCGTGCCCGCCGGCGGCGCGCTCCAGCTGTGGCAGTCAGCCGCCTGGATCATCTACGCGAACGGCGGCGCGGCTGACGACATGATCCCGCTCGCGGACGTGGAATTGCGGCTGCCCGACCTGCTGCCGCGCCCGTATGCCCGGCGGGTCCTCGACCAGATCATCGAGCGTGGCAGCTCCCACGGCCGGGAAACCGGGGAATTCATCCACTACTCGTTCTACGAGTACCTTGTCGCCCGCGAGGCATACGACAGGATCCTGCGCAATCCCGGCCCAGGGGAGCTCGTCGAGATACTGAAGGGCGATCTGCCTCGTGAGATAAGGCACTATCTCATCGGCCAGCTGCGGGTGAGCAACGACGCGGACCTGCGGGAAACCCTGTTCGGCTCCTATGCCAGCGTGCGGCGGATCCTGAACATATCGGACCGTGACCGGGCGTCGGTATGCAACCTGCTCATCTACCTGATATCGCGGGTATTCGAGTCCTGCGAAGAATGGCTGCACGGGCTGCTCGAGGAAGAAGATGACCCCTTCCTGCGGCACAGCATCTTGTGGGCAATGTGCCACGTAGGCTCCGCCCGGGCGCTGCGCGAGTTCGCCGACGAGCTCGCGGCCAGGCCGGAGACCCGCAGCGAGTGCCGCGGTTACCTGCTCTATTACTACGGTGATATCCCGCGCGGCGAGGGGCCGCCCTATCACGACGATCCGCCGCACGCGGCCGACTGCTCGCTCACGTACCGCCGCCTCATGGACCTGTTCGCGCGCGATGATTTCACGGAAACCGTCGCACCAGAACGCTGCCTCATCGACACGTACATGCTCCTGGACATTCTCGTCATCCGCGGCCTCGCGATCGAGGAAGCCGACAAAAGCGTGCTCGGCAAGGTCTTGCAGAGCATGCGGGCAGCCGTGCTGCCCGCCGCGCTGCTCGCCCGCCTGGCAAGGCTCGCGGCCCGCGCGGGATTCGCCGGCTGACCGCCGCAGCCGCCACTCCGGGCGCCCGGCCTTACGTCACACCAGTCTCTCCTGTTCGCTTTGTATGCGTTCCGCACGACATATCAGGACAAAACGACGCCGAAAGTGGTCGTAGCGCATACAAAGGCAAACGGGAGTGGCTAACGTGACGGACGGGAAAGGGAACGGGCCGAGCCGGGCCGAGCCGGGCCGAACTGATCAGCAGGGCGGAGCACAGGTAGGGTGCTGGAATGGGCGCACCGCAGGCTGGCAGGGACGGCGGCCAGCTTCCGCGGCTCATCGAGCGCGGCGAGGCGCTGCGGCAGGCGGTGGCGGACGCCGGCGGGCTGGCGGCGATCGGCCGGCTCCTTGCCTCGCGGCGCGACCTGACGCGGGCCGACAGGCAGCTGCTGCTCGGCTGGCGGGACGACGCGGTCCGCGGCGTCTTCGAGGTCCGCGCGGCGGACCCGGCCGCAATCACCGCGGCGAACCTGGTGGACGACCTGGAGTACCGCGTCGTCGGGCTGTCGCGCCAGCTCGCGACGGGCATGTTCCTGTCCGGCATGCTGCTGCCGCTGACCGAGGACGACGCGGCGTGGCTCACCTCGGGAACGGAGACAGTGCACCCCGCCTCTGCCGCCAGGCAGGTCGCGCGGCTGGCGATCGACATGGCCACGCGGGAGCCGGAGCTGGTGTTCCGCAACCCGGACAAGGTGAAGCAGGGCTGGGAGCATATGCGCAGGGACCGAGAGGAGTTCCTGGCGTTCTTCGGTGCCGACGAGCTGGTGCTCCCCACCCTCGAGGCGGAGGGGCGGCTCAACGCCTACTACAGGCGGCGCCGGGACGCCGCTCTCGCGGCGCGCGGCCGGCACCGGACGGTCTCGGAAAGCGGCGAGACCACGTTCGTGATGCCGGCGGGCTTCTTCGAGTTCGACACCGTCGGGATCATCTACGACGAGCTCGACGGGTTCGTCGTGGTACCCGAGTACGGGATGCTTCGCGAGATGTTCGCCGAGCCGGGGCTGGCCACGGACCAGGCGCACGCCAGCGTGCTGCGCGCCTACCTGCGCGAGGACAGCATCCCGCCGCTGCCGCTGCGCCGGCTGGCGGCGGCGTACCCGCAGGGCGCCGACGCCGTGTTCCGGCGGGTGCTCGGGAACCGGGGTTTCACGTGGACCCAGCACGGCGAGGCCCTGCTGCGCAAGCGCAAGCCCGGGTACTACGAGAGCGATCCGGTGCCGAGCGTCGCCGTGCTCAGCGACCGGGTGATGGAACTAGCCCGGGCCAGGCGGCAAGCCTGACTGTCCAGGTCAGGGATTCCCCGGAGGGACGAAGTCCGGGTCGAGCTCGGTGAACGCGTCGATGATGGCGAGGTACGCGAACGCGGCAAGCGACCACGGCGCGGGCTCGCCGTTCAGGCCCGGGCCGGGGAGCGGGGCGTTGAGCAGGCCGTCCACGTGGGCCGCGCCGGGGGTGTCGGTAATGGTCGCCTGGACCTGCACGTTGCGCAGCGCCAGGCTCTGCACGAGCAGGCCGCTGGCGAGGATCATGTGCTCGGGGGTTCGCGCGGCGTCACGCATGCGCAGGCCGAGCACGTCGGCGAGGTAGCCGTACAGGGTCACCATCGAGCTGCGCGACTGAGATTGCGCGTCCTCAAGGGCGGCCGCGATCTTCTGCCGGGCCTCGTCACTGCGGGTCGAGCCCAGCGTGGCGACAAGCGCGGTGTGCAGCCGCCATGCGGGACTGTCGCTCAGCGCCTGGTAGTTGCGTGCCGTCGCCAGGCGTATCGCCTCGCACAGCAGCGCCCGGCGGCCATCGGCCGTGGCCAGCAGGTGCTTGTTGTCCGCCAGCACCCGGTCCACCACGGCGAACGTCTCCGGGTCGAAGACGGCGCTGTCGTTGAACCAGCTTCCCGGGCCCGCCAGGTAGCACAGGAGCTCGTCGATGTAGTCCTCTTTGTACGGCCACATCCGGTACACCGAGCTGCGCGGGACCCGTGCCCGCTGGATGACCTCCTCAAGCCGCAGGTGCTCGATGGTGAGCGCGGCGCCCGTGCGCAGGACCAGCTCTCGCCCAGCCTCAAGCATGCGCTGCCTGACTTCTTCCGCCGGCACGCGCTCCGGCCGGACCGGAACGCCCATCGCTTCTCCCGGTTTCCAGTTAACTGCGCTTAGTCACATCGTACCGACGGACAGTATCACCGTTCACAAATCGAGACATGAATCTCTATGTACTCACATAGCTTCGATGAGACATTAGACTTAATGTCTCATGCAGGCTTGTGGACGGGGGACAGGGCGGCCCTAGGAGGGGGAGGGCCGGGGGACAGGCCGGGCGCGGAGCCCTGTTTCCGCGCCCGGCACGCCTCAGCTCCCGGCGGCGCCTAAGGCGCCGGCGCGGCCTCAGTACGCGACGGTGAACCGCGTCCTGTGGTGCACGGGATTGTCGATCTCGTCGACGATCGCGAGCGCGAAGTCCGCGCCCGAGATGTTCGACTTCCCGGTTTCGTCCGTCAGCAGGACGTCCCCGCCCACCCGGTACCTGCCGAGCGGCTCGCCCGGGTTGTAGGACCCGAACTCGCGCGCGGGCGACACGAAGAACCAGTCGGCGCCGGTGGCGTCCGCGCGCAGCAGGTCGAGCGTGTCCGCGGCGCTGCCCGCCTCCGGCTTGAAGGCGTCAGGGAACTCCGGCGTGTCGATCAGCCGCGGACCGCCGTCGCTGACCAGCAGCGAGGCCGCGCCGCCGACGACGCCGAGCCGCGTGCCGTCCGCCGCGCACGCGCTGGTCAGCGCCGGGAACGCGTCGATCAGCCGGTTGCCGTCCGGCTGCGGGGAGAAGCGTACCGAGACCACGATGACGTCGGCCTCGGCGGCGACCCGGCCGACCAGCGCCGCGTCGTGAACGTTCCCGTGCCGGAACTCCAGCCCGGGTGCCTGCGGGGCGTCGGCCGGAGCCCCCGACCGGGTCACCGAGATCACCCTGAACCCGCGCCGCAGCGCCTCGTCCCTGATGGCGCTGCCCGCGTATCCGGTCCCGCCGAAGATCGCGATCGTCGTCATGTATCCCTCCTGTGCCGGTTGCCCTCATTAGCAAAGATCACGTTAATTAGTACCGGATCGCGATCTCGAACCCGTCGTCGCCCCGCTGCTGCGGCGGGTCGGGCAGGACGCGCCCGGTCCCGGTGGCGATCCGCCGGGCGCTCCACGCTACCGCGGCCGCGTCAAGCAGGTCATCCTCGCCCGCGCCCGCCACCCGTTCCGGCAGCACGATGCCAGCCCCCGCGAGGAGGGCGCGCCGCAGCGCGCGCCCGCCGGGAGAGTGCTTGCTGGCGGGCAGCGGCGCCCCGGATAGCTCGGCGAAGGAAAGCTCGGGATGCACCTCGTACAGCGGGCAGCGGGACCCCGGCCGGAACCGGTCGGCCTCGAGCAGCCTGGCCCGCAGCCCCCAGGCCTGCGCGGACATGCCACGGCCGGTGAGCTCCCGGCACAAGGCGTTCGCCGACGCGTAGTCCGCCGCCGTCCAGACCGCCCGCGGCGGGATCGTGAATACCGACGCGCCGCGCCGGCCGAGCCGGGCGCGCGCCAGCGCGTCGGCAGTGCGCCAGCCGTCGGCGAGCAGCCCGAGCGGCATGTCGATGCCGGTGACACCCTCGATGCCCAGCGCGTCCAGCGTCGCCGCGGTCCGGGCACGCAGCACGGTCCCGCGAGCGGACAGCGCGACCGCGATCCAGCCGCTGCCGCAGCCGTCGACGCCTGTCACGATCACCAGGAAAACCCTTTTTATTCCGAACGAGCCGTGCCGACTGCCACGTTACCCGCGGCTGCCCTCTTGACGGGCACACCTGCCGGGCGTACGTTGCGGTGAAACGCTGTTCGGTGATGTCGAACACGTTTCGAAACGGGACAGGGCTTCGCCAGGGGAGGCGAACCGCAGGGTGGTCTTCGCGATCATCATCATCCTCGGCCCGGCCACCGGGGCGGCGATCAACCCGGCGCGTTACCTTGGTGCCGTGGTCATGCAGGGCGCGTTCGGCGGCTCGGTGCACTGGGTGCAACTGCCCGCGTACCTGGCCGGGGAGATCCAGCCTGGCTCCCGGGTGCCCGGCGACGAAGAACGGTCACAGCGGCAAGTCAGTGGAGCCACGTCATGAAGAAGCTCATCAACGCGCCGGACACCGTGGTCACGGACGCGCTGGCGGGGGTCGCCGCCGCGCACCCGTCGCTCGTGGTCGACGTCGAGAACAAGGTCATCCTGCGCGCCGGGGGACCGAGGCCAGGCAAGGTCGGCCTGGTGTCCGGCGGCGGTTCCGGGCACGAGCCGCTGCACGGGGGCTTCGTCGGGTACGGCATGCTCGACGCGGCCTGCCCCGGGGAGGTCTTCACGTCCCCGGTGCCTGACCAGGTGCTGCTGGCCACCAGGGCGGTCAGCGCCGGCGCGGGCGTGCTGCAGGTGGTGAAGAACTACACCGGCGACGTGCTGAACTTCCAGATGGCCGCCGAGCTCGCCGGGGATGAGGGCATCGAGGTCGCCAGCGTCATCGTCAACGACGACGTAGCGGTCGAGGACTCCCTGTACACCGCCGGCCGCCGGGGCGTCGGCGCGACGGTGCTCGTCGAGAAGATCGCCGGGGCGCTCGCCGAGGAGGACGCGGACCTGACGGCCGTCGCCGCGGTGGCGCGGGAGGTGAACGACCGGTCCCGCTCCTTCGGTGTCGCGCTGACCTCGTGCACCACCCCGGCGGCAGGCAAGCCGACGTTCGAGCTGGGCGGCTCCGAGATCGAGCTCGGCATCGGCATCCACGGCGAGCCAGGCCGGCACCGCGGCCCGATGCGCTCCGCGCGCGAGCTCGCGGCCGTCGCGCTCGACGCGATCGCCGCCGACATCCCGCTCGACGGTGAGCTGCTCGTCATGGTCAACGGCATGGGCGGGACCCCGCTGCTCGAGCTCTACGTCATGTACAACGAGGTGGCCTCCTGCATCCGGGCGCGCGGCGGGCGCATCGCCCGCAACCTCGTCGGCAACTACATCACGAGCCTGGAGATGCAGGGCTTCTCTGTCACGGTGTGCGGCCTGACCGACACCCTGACAAGGCTGTGGGACGCGCCGGTAGACACGCCCGCCCTGAGGTGGGGACGCTAGGTCCCATGGACACTGCAGTCTTCCGCGCGTGGATCGGCTCTGCCGCCGCGGTGATCGAGGCGAACCGCGATCACCTGACCCAGCTGGACGCCGCCATCGGCGACGCCGACCACGGAATCAACCTGGCCCGGGGCTTCGCCGCCGTGACCGCCGCGCTCGACGGGGCGGACGGGGCGGACGGGACGGCGGGAAGCCGCCCGGCAACCCCGGGGGCGGTGCTGACCCTCACCGGCAGCACGCTGATCTCCACGGTCGGCGGAGCGTCCGGGCCGCTCTACGGCGTGGCGTTCCGCCGCGCCGGCAAGGCCCTGGGCGCGGCCGCCACGGTCGACCTGCCGCTGCTCGGGGAGGCCCTGGAGGCGGCCCTGGCCGGCGTGCAGCAGCTGGGCGCGGCCCGTGAGGGAGACAAGACCATGGTCGATGCGCTGGCGCCAGCCACCCGCGCGTTCGGCAAGGCGATCGGGGACGGGGCGGCAACGGCCGACGCCCTGTCCGCGCTCGCCGAGGCGGCCGCGGCCGGCGCCGCGGCGACCATCTCGATGCAGGCGCGCAAGGGCCGGGCGTCCTACCTCGGCCCGCGCAGCGTCGGCCACGAGGACCCGGGCGCCGCGTCGACGGCGCTGATCCTCACGGCCCTGCGGGATGTCGTCGCGCGATGACCACTTACCAAGGAACACCAGTCTCCGACGGGATAGCCGCGGGGGAGGTGTACCTGGCAGACGCGCCTGCCCCGGGAAACGCCCGGGGCGCGCCGTCCGCGGCGGGCGCCGACGACGTGCGCGCCGCGTTCGCGGCCGTCGCGGCCGACCGCGCCGAACTCGCCG
>JASHXJ010000421.1 GCA_030043595.1 Trebonia sp. | reverse complement strand
GCGCCGCCGACGGGTTGCCCAGCGGTGCCGCGTACACCTGCCCGGACAGCGCGAACACCGCGAGGCTGCGGGCGGCGTCCGTCGCGTACGTCACGATGCCGGCGGCGGTCTCCCTGACGCGTTCCCTGCGGGCGCGCTCGGCCGGCGGCAGGTCCTCCTCCAGCGAGCTGAGCGCGGCGGGGTCGGCGACCAGGCGCTCGGCGCCGGCGGCGTCGGCTTCCCACAGGCAGGTCACCGGGTCGTCCCCGCTCCTGGTCCGCAGGAACGTGATCCGCGCGCCGTCGGGTGACACCTGGAAGGCCCGCGGCACGCCGAGCGAGAACCGCCGGGTCCGGGCCTGCTGCCTGGGGAAGCTGTCCGTCATACGTGCGATCCTGTCAGCTCACGGAAGTCAGCGCACACGTCCCCGGGCGGTCGCGGCACAATCGCCTCATGGAGCGAAGCCTGCTGCTGGTGCACGCGCACCCGGACGACGAGTCCATCGGCACCGGCGCCACGATGGCCAGGTACGCGGCCGAGGGCGCCCGGGTCACCCTCGTGACCTGCACGCGCGGCGAGCTGGGGGAGATCATCCCGGCGCCGCTGCGGCACCTGACGCCCGGTGAGCTCGGGGAGTACCGGACGGGGGAGCTGGCGCGGGCGTGCGCGGCGCTCGGCGTGTCCGACCACCGCTTCCTTGGCGGCGCCGGACGGTGGCGTGACTCCGGGATGATGGGGCTGCCGGACAACGACGACCCGCGCTGCTTCTGGCAGGCCGACGTGGACGAGGCCGCGGCCGAGCTGGCGGCGGTCATCCGCGAGGTCGCGGCCGGCGTGATCGTGACCTACGACGCGAACGGCTTCTACGGGCATCCGGACCACATCCAGGCGCACCGGGTCGCCTGGCGCGCGCACGAGCTGACCGGGGGCGCCCAGGCCGCGAAGTTCTACGCGATCGCGATGCCCCGCTCGGTGCTCCAGGACGCGGCCCGGCTGCCCGCGGACTCGCGGTTCACGCCCATCACGGACAGGTTCGGTGGCGTCCCCGACGACCAGGTCACGACGACGATCGACGGGACCGGGTACCTGGCCGCCAAGCTGGCCGCCATGCGGGCGCACGAGACGCAGATCATGGTGGACGGCGAGTTCTTCGCGCTGTCCAACAACCTCGGGCGCCGCGCGCTCGGGACCGAGTTCTACACCCGCCTCACCCCTGGCGAGCCGGACGAGCGCGACCTGTTCGCCGCCGCAGCCCCGGCGACTGGGTAGCCTGCTGCTTCATGGGGACACCGCAGGAGTTGCCACGGCGAGAGCGGCGCGGGTTCACCGTCGTCGTGTACCTCGTGCTGCTCGTGCTCGGCCTCGTGCAGGGGGTCATCGGCAGCTTCCAGTACAGCCGCGGCCCGGCTCCGCTGGTGGCGATCGGTTTCGACGTGATCATCTTCGGCACGTGCCTGCTGTGCGGGATCGGGATGCGCTCGTTCGCCGGCGGGCTCGCCCCGGCCGTCGGCTGGATCGTGGCCTCGTTCGTGCTGTCGATGCCCAGTGACAACGGGAGCGTCATCATCACCGCCACGACCGCGGGCGAGTGGTACCTGTACGGCGGCGCGCTGGCCGCCACGGCGGGGGTCTCGGCCGCGTTCGTGCTCAGGGCCCGCGCGCAGCCCAGGCGCCGCTAGCTGCCCAGCACGGCCTCGGTGAAGCGCTCCATGCCCCAGTCCAGCTCGTCTTCGCTGATCACCAGGGGCGGCGCGAGCCTGATCGTGGACCCGTGCGTCTCCTTGGCGAGCACGCCGAGGCGGGCCAGCCGCTCGCACGCCGCGCGCCCGGACAAGCCGGACGACGGTGCGAACGACACCCCGGCCCACAGCCCGCGCCCGCGCACCGACGAGACGACCGACGCCGGCAGCGCCGCCAGCCGCGAGTGCAGCACCGCCCCGAGGGCAGCCGACCGCGCCTGGTACTCGCCGGTCGACAGCATCGCGACGACCTCCCGCGCCACCGCGCACGCCAGCGGATTGCCGCCGAACGTCGAGCCGTGCTGGCCGGGCTTGAGCACGCCGAGCACCGACCGCGAGGACACCATCGCCGAGACGGGCACGATGCCGCCGCCCAGCGCCTTGCCCAGCAGGTAGGCGTCCGGCACGACGTCATCGGCCGTGCAGGCGAACGTAACGCCCACCCGGCCGAGCCCGGACTGGATCTCGTCGGCGATCATCAGCGCGCCGGCCGACGTGCACAGCGCGCGCACCCCGGCGAGGAAGCCCGGCGGCGGCACGACCACCCCGGCCTCGCCCTGGATCGGCTCGACCAGCACCGCGACGACTCGCGGGCCGTAAGCGGCGAAGACCGACTCCACCGCCGCGAGGTCCCCGTACGGCACCGAGACGAACCCGGGCGTGTACGGCCCGAAGCCGTCCTTCGCGTCCGGGTCGGAGGAGAACGACACGATCGTCGTGGTGCGCCCGTGGAAGTTCCCGTCGAACACCACGATCACCGCCTGGTCGGCGGGCACGCCGCGGACCTCGTAGCCCCACTTGCGGGAAACCTTGATCGCCGTCTCGACCGCCTCGGCGCCGGTGTTCATCGGCAGCACCATGTCCATGCCGCACAGCCGGGCGAGCTCGGCGCAGAACGGCCCGAACTGGTCGTGGTCGAACGCCCGGCTCACCAGCGTGACCCGCTCGAGCTGGCGGACGGCCGCGACGACCAGCCGCGGGTGCCTGTGCCCGAAGTTGAGCGCCGAGTACCCGGCCAGCATGTCCAGGTACCGCCGCCCGTTCACGTCCGTGACCCAGACGCCGGACGCCGACGCGGCGATGACCGGCAGCGGGTGGTAGTTGTGCGCGCTGTACTCGCGCGTCAGCCCGGCCAGCTCCAGGTCCCGGTTCACGTCCGGCAGCGTCTGCGTCATCTGCGTGCTCCCCTCAGCTCGAGCGTGCAGCACTTGGCGCTGCCGCCCGCCTTGCGCAGTTCGGACAGGTCGACGGGAACCGGCGCGAACCCGCGCGCGGAAAGCTGCCTGGCCAGGCCGGTCGCCTCCGCGGCGAGCACCACGTGGTAGCCGTCACTGACCGCGTTCAGCCCGAGCACCTCGGCGTCCTCGTCCTTGGCCTCGATCAGCTCACCGAACAGCGAGGCCAGCGTCGCCCGCCCGGCGTCGTCGAACGCGGCCGGGTAGTACATCGCGGTGCCCGCGTCGAGCACGCACAGCGCCGTGTCCAGGTGATAGAACCGCGGGTCGACCAGCCGCAGGCTCACCACCGGCCTGCCGAACACCGCGGCGAGCTCGCCGGCGGCGTCCTCGTCGGTACGGAACCCGTAGCCGGCCAGCAGCGTCTGCCCGGCGACCAGGATGTCGCCCTCGCCCTCGTTGTACTGCTCCGGCACGCCGGCGACGGGCCAGCCTTCGGCCCGGAACCAGTCGAGGTAGGCGCCCGCCTCGGCGGCCCGCTCCGGGTGCCGGAACCGGACGCCAAGCACGGTCCCGCCGACGACGGTCGCCCCGTTGGCGGCGAACACCATGTCCGGCAGCCCGGGCACCGGCTCGATGGTGCGGACCGTGTGACCCAGGCCGAGGTAGGTCTGCCGCAGGTGCGCCCACTGCCGCATCGCGAGCCCCGCGTCGGCCGGCGCGTCCGCATCCGGCCGCATCCACGGGTTGATCGCGTACGTCACGGCGAAGTAGGACGGCGGGCACATCAGGTAGGTCCGGGGTGCCGCGACCCGGCGCGTCTGCTCGCCCATCATGCCGTAAGCGTACGAAGCGGGCCGACGTCGATGACAGAGGGTGATCATGCGTCCTGGCGTCGGTTCGTTGCGTTTTCCCGGCGCTTCCCGGCGGTTCGTTGCGCGATCACGGCCCGCTACCGGGCCGCCGCGTCAGCGGCCGACGTCGCGCGCCAGGTCCAGCCCGAACAGCCGGTCCGCCGCGGCGAACGTCTCGAACTTGACCCCGTCGGGCACGCCCGGATCGTCGGCGAGCGCCGCCATCTCGCGCAGCGCGGCCGCCGTGTCCAGGTCGTCCGCGAACGCGGCGGTGATCGCGTCGCCGTACCGGCGCGCCATCGGCCCGCTCGGCGACCGCGCCCACCGCGCCACAAGCTCCCGCCAGCGCGCGAGGTTCCTTGCTTCCCCGCCGGGGTCCCCGCCGTTCCCCAGCCTCTCGCCGTATCCGTGCCGCATCAGCATCATCCGAACGGACAGTGGCTCCTCCCCGAGCTCCGGCCACGCGCCGCCTGCCGTCGCGACCCAGTGCACGGCCAGCTGCGGCACGGCCGGCCCGGCCGCCGCGGCGCCTTCGTCCCCGGCGCCCCCGGCACCTTCTGCGTCCCGCACGCCCACGTCGAACACGGGCTCGCGGATCCCGTCCGCGAACTGCCCGGCGAGCTGCCCGGGGGAGACCGGCTCGGTCAGCGTGTGCCGCGGCGGGTGGATGTTCAGCGCCGCGCAGACCGCTCGCAGGTCGTCCGCGCGGTCAGGGAGCAGGTCGATGACCGTGGGAGCAAGCCCGGACCGTTCGGACAGCCGGCGCAGAAGATCGGCGGCGAGGTACGCGCGCAGCTGCCCCAGCCCGGTGCGGCGCGCCGCGACCAGCACCCGGAACTCACCCCGGTGCCCGGGGCGGACGTCGCTGCCGGAAAGCCTCAGCACCCGAGCCACGCTAGCCGGTCGCTGTGCGGTCCGCGAGGCCGGCGTGGTCACGTCAGCGCGCCAGTGCCCGCAGCCGCTCCCCGGCGGCGGCGACGCGCTCGTCCGTGGCGGTGAACGCGACCCGGATGTGCGCGGACCCGGCGGCACCGAACATGGCGCCCGGGCCGGCGAGGATGCCGCAGTCGGCGGCGAGCAGCTCGCACGCGGCCCAGCAGTCCAGGCCGGGGCGGGTGGCCCACAGGTACAGCCCGGCCTCGGAGTGGTCGATGCGGAA
>JASHXJ010000420.1 GCA_030043595.1 Trebonia sp. | reverse complement strand
CGGCGGTGACTGGGAGCCCCTGACGCGCGGGCTGCCGCAGCAGGACTGCTACGTGAACGTGTACCGCGACGCGATGGCGGTGGACACCCTGGACTCGTGCGGGGTGTACTTCGGCACGACGGGCGGGCAGGTGTACGTCTCGGCCGACTCCGGCGACTCCTGGGCGCCGATCGTGCGCGACCTGCCCGCGGTGCTCTCGGTCGAGGTCCAGGTCGTGCCGTGACCGACGTCCGGGTCGTGCTGCCCGCGCAGCTGCGGAACCTGGCCCGGGTGCACGGCGAGGTCGTCGTCCCGGTGACGTGCCCGGTGCTCACGCAGCGGGCTCTGCTCGACGCGGTGGAGGAACAGTTCCCCGTGCTGCGCGGCACGATCAGGGACCGGCACACGGGGCGGCGGCGCCCGTTCATCCGCTTCTTCGCCTGCGAGCAGGACCTGTCCAACGAGCCGCCGGACGCGCCGCTCCCGGATGCGGTGGCGGCGGCAGTGGCCGCCGGCACCGAGCCGTTCCTCGTCGTGGGGGCGATGGCTGGCGGATAATCGTCGCATGGCTGACGTTTCCGGCACGGGCGGCGGTGCCGCCAAGCGGACGTTCCTCGTCACCGGCGGCAACACGGGGATCGGCCGCGCCACGGCCACCGCGCTCGCGAAGGACGGCGGGCGGGTGTACATCGCGTGCCGTTCGGCCGCGGCGGGTTCGGCCGCGGTTACCGCGATCAAGGCCGCCACCGGCTCTGATTCCGTGTGGCTGCTGCCACTCGACCTGGCCTCGCTCGCCTCGGTGCGCGACTGCGCGGCCTCGTTCCTGGCGCTGGACGAGCCGCTGCACGTGCTGGTCAACAACGCCGGGGTGGGCGGGCAGCGGGGGCTGACCGCGGACGGCTTCGAGCTGCACTTCGGCGTGAACCACCTCGGCCACTTCGCGCTGACGTCGCTGCTGCTGGAGCGGCTGAAGGCGAGCGGACCCGGCACCCGGATCGTCACCGTCTCGAGCGACGCGCACTACGGCGCGCCGGGGATCGACTTCGACGCGGTGCGGCAGCGCACGCGGTCGGTCACCGGTCAGCGCGAGTACGCGGTCTCCAAGCTGTGCAACGTGCTGTTCACCCAGGAGCTCGCCCGGCGGCTCGGCGGCTCAGGCGGCTCCGGCGGCTCGGCAGGCCCCGGCGGCTCGGCAGGCTCCGGCGGTTCCGGCGGTTCCGGGGTGACCTCGTACGCGCTGCACCCGGGGGTGGTCGCCTCCGACATCTGGCGCCGCGTGCCGTGGCCCGCGCGTTCCCTCATCAAGAGGCGCATGCTCACCGTTGAGCAGGGCGCGGTCACGTCGGTGTACTGCGCCACGTCTGACGCGGTGGCGGCGGAGAGCGGGCTCTTCTACGACAAGTGCCGTGTCCGCGAGCCGAGCCGGGTCGCCACACCGGAGCTGGGCGAGCTGCTGTGGAAGCACAGCGCCGAATGGACGGGGCTGGGCTGAGCGTGCCGCCGTGTTGCGCTTCGTCCGCCGCGGCCTGTTCCGCAGCCCCTTGCGCGGCCCCGTTCCGCGGCCCCGTTCCGCGGCCGGCCCGGAGCGACGGCGGCGATGCGGGGGGTGACAAGCTGAGCAGATGGACCTTCCGGTGATGCCGCCGGTGGCGCCGATGCTGGCCAAGCCAGTGGACGCGATTCCCGATGGCGACTACGTCTTCGAGCCCAAGTGGGACGGGTTCCGGTCGATCGTGTTCCGCGACGGCGCCGAGGTGGAGATCGGCAGCAGGAACGAGCGGCCGATGACGCGCTACTTCCCTGAACTGGTGGCGGCCGTGCTGGCGAACCTGCCACGGCGGTGCGTGATCGACGGGGAGATCGTGCTCCCGGACTTCGCCGCCGGGCGGCTGGACTTCGAGGCGCTGCAGCTGCGCATCCACCCGGCGGCCAGCCGGGTCCGGCTGCTCGCGTCGCAGACCCCGGCGCACTTCGTCGCGTTCGACCTGCTGGCGCTTGATTCCGCGGATTACACGGGCCAGCCGTTCGCCGACCGGCGTGCGGCCCTGGAGTCGGCGCTCGCGGGCGCCGGGTCGCCGGTGCACCTGACGCCAGCGACGACGGACAAGGCGGTTGCCGCCCAGTGGTTCAGCCAGTTCGAGGGGGCGGGCCTGGACGGGCTGATCGCGAAGTCCCCCGACCTTCTGTACGAGCCGGATAAACGGGTCATGTTCAAGATCAAGCACGAGCGCACCGCCGACTGCGTGGTGGCCGGCTACCGGCCGCACAAAACAGGTGATGACGCGGTCGGCTCGCTGCTGCTCGGGCTCTACCGGTCCGACGGGGAGCTGGCGAGCGTCGGTGTCGTCGGCGCGTTCCCGATGGCGCAGCGCCGCGCGCTGCGGGCCGAGCTCGAGCCCCTGGTGACCACGTTCGACGGGCACCCGTGGAACTGGGCGCGGCCGTCGGACGGCGTCCGCACGCCGCGCAGCTCGGAGTTCAGCCGGTGGAACGCGGGCAAGGACCTGTCCTTCATCCCGCTGCGGCCGGAGCGCGTCGTCGAGGTCCGCTACGACCACATGGAGGGCCCGCGTTTCCGGCATACGACGCAATTCGTCCGCTGGCGCCCGGACCGCGCGCCGCGCACGTGTACGTACGCGCAGCTGGAAGAGCCGGTCAGCTACAACCTTTCGGACATCTTGTCAGAAAAATCCATTATCCCGAACGAACAGGGCTGACTCCATGGCCGACCCGAAGACTGTGCTGGAGGTGGCTGGCCGCCAGGTGCCGGTCAGCAACCCGGGCAAGGTCTACTTCCCGCGCACCGGGCACACCAAGATCGACCTGATCCGGTACTACCTGGCGGTCGCCGACGGGGCGCTGCGCGGCGTGGCCGGGCGGCCGATGGCACTGAAGCGGTTCGTCAACGGCGCGGAGGCCGAGCCGTTCTTCCAGAAGCGCGCGCCGGAAAAGCGGCCGGACTGGATCGAGACCGTCGAGCTGCGCTTCCCGTCCGGCCGGACGGCGGACGAGGTCGTGCTGCGGGATCCCGCGGGCCTGGTCTGGGTGGCCAACCTCGGCTGCATCGACCTGAACCCGCATCCGGTCCTGGCCGGCGATCTCGACCATCCGGACGAACTGCGCGTCGACCTCGACCCGGTGCCCGGCGTTGGCTGGGCGCAGATCTGTGACGTGGCGCTGGTGGCCCGCTCGGTGCTGGCCGACCACGGGCTGACCGGGTGGCCGAAGACCTCGGGGTCCCGCGGCATGCACATTTACGCGCGGATCGAGCAACGCTGGCCGTTCAGCGACGTGCGCAGGGCCGCGGTGGCCGTGGCCCGCGAGATCGAGCGGCGGGCGCCCGACCTGGCGACCTCGAAGTGGTGGAAGGAAGAGCGGCACGGCGTCTTCGTCGACTACAACCAGAACGCCAAGGACCGCACGGTCGCCTCGGCATACTCAGTCCGGCCGCTCCCGGACGCGCGGGTCTCCACACCGCTGACCTGGGACGAGGTGCCTGAGTGCGACCCGGCCGCCTTCACGATCGACACCGTTCCCGCGCGGTTCGGCGAGGTTGGCGACCCGTGGGCGGGGATGGACGCCGCCATCGGGTCGCTGGACGCCCTGCTCGAGCTGGCGGCCAGGGACGAGGCGGCCGGCCTGCCGGACGCGCCGTGGCCGCCGCACTACGAGAAGCAGTCCGGCGAGGCGCCCCGGGTGCAGCCGTCCAAGCGGCGCTCACCGGCCGGTGGCGCGCCCAGTCCCACCGGGCGGCGTCAGTCCACCAAGCCGCTGATCGAGATCGCCCGCGCGGCCACCAGGGCCGAGGCGATGGCGGGCCTGGAGCGGTGGAGGGCACGGCACGCCGGCGTGTGGGCGTACCTGGAGCCAGCCGACGTGCTGGTCGACTCCATGCGCGGGCGCAGTTCGACGTGGACGCGGATCCGGCTCAACCTGGAGCACGTCCCGGAAAGCGAGCGCCCGCCTCAGGAGCCACTCGAGGTGGATTACGACCCCTGGGCGGGCTTCCAGCCGTAGCCCGGTCGGGCCGGGTGCGGCCCGGGCCGGGCCGGCTGAGGCCCGACCCGGGCCGGCTGCGGCTCGGTGCCGGACAGCCGTCCCACAGGGCGGGACGGCGCCGCGCACATAGGACCCGAAAGGCATGTTTTTGCGGTCTTTTTGTCCTGGTTTGTCCTGCCGTTCGGGTCCTATGTCGTTCCGGGCGCGCAGGAGTGCCCGATATGGGTGGTTTGTGCCCGGCCTCCGGGCGGCGCAGCGGTGGGGTCGGGGGGACCGGTGTCAGAACTGGGACTTGAGTTCCTGGATCTGGCGAGTGTGGGCGCGGAGCTGCTCGTAGGCGGGGCGCTCGCGGAGCCGGGCCAGGGCCCAGCGGACGGCTTCGGCGCGGCTGCTCGCGATGCCCGCCCCGATCAGCGTGTCCAGCGTTTCCAGGTCCTCCTGTCCTAGCCGCGCCATCACGGGGGTGAACCCTGGTGCCTCGCCAAAGCCGGCGCGGCCGCGCAACTGGAGCACTGGCCCTTTGACATCGCTGTCGGACGGCCCGCGGTCGGCCATGAACTGAAGCATCACGGGGACCGGCAGCTTGTCCAGTTCGCGGCGCAGCTCGTGGAACGCCCCGCGGTGCCCGTCGTGGAAGGCCTCGAACGCCTGCTTGCGCTCCTCCTCGCCCGCCGGTACGTCGATCACCACGCGCGCGAGCAGCTGGCCGGGCTCGATCTCCGGGTCGTCGCCGTACTGCAGCACCTCGACCCGCTGGATCGGGGCTCCCGGCATGCGCTCGTGGACCTCCCGGTCGAACATCTGCCGCACGCGCTCGAGCTCTGGCTGGTCCATGACACTCCTCCATGAGTTTCGTCTGTAATCAGCGTAACTCACGTTTCGCGCGTAGTCGAGTAGCTAGCCGATGACGCCGCTCGCCGTGATGGTGAAGGCGGCGGTCGCCGCGCCGACGCGCACGCGCAGCCGGTAGGGCCCGCTCGGCGGGCCGCTGATCGCGGTGGTCACGGCCGTGCCGGGAGCGCTGGGGACGATGAGGGTGAGCATCGCGGCGCTCGGTCCGGTCCGGGTCATCGTGACCACGTCCGCGGGGATCCGCTGCAGCATCTGCTGGGAGACCCAGCCCTGGTAGGGGCTGACCTGGCCGCGGACGACCTGAGTCGACCCGGGCGGGATGACCTGGCCGGGCAGCGGGATCTGCAGCAGCTCCAGCCTCGTGCCGGGGGCCGAGGCGATGGCGTACGACCGGCCGAGCTTCGTGACGCGCAGCCCGGGGTCCAGGTGCCACAGCTGCTGGTATTCGGTGGCGCCGGCGGCCCTGTCGAAGACCAGGACCAGGTCCGGCCGCTGGTCCACGTAGACGCTGCGGTAGCGCGGATCCCCGCCGAAGGCGGTGTCGAAGAACTCGTAGAACTGGCCGTAGCGGCCGATCCGGTCGCTGACCAGCGACGTGGCGGCTGCGGCGTCGAACGGCACGCCGGGCATGACCAGGTCGCTGCTGGCCTCGGGGGACTGCAGGTAGGCACGGTACGGCGTGTCCTGGTAGCCGTAGTGCCCGGCGTTGACGATGAGGTCGCGGCCGCGGGCGTAGTAAGTCAGGCTCATGTGGTCGTCGTGTCCGTGCACCTGCCTGCCGGGACCGAAGCGCAGCGAGTAGAACGACGCGCCTGGTCCCCAGCTCGAGCGGCCGAACACGTATCCCGCCTGGTAGACGGCTACCAGGTGCGGCTGGGGCGACGATGTCGCCGGGTGCTCGACGTAGCTGTCGCCGAGCTGCACCAGGTCGCCGTCGGGCTGGGTGGCGTAGCCGAGGAAGGCGGGCATCTTCGCGATCCGCGCCAGGATCCAGCCGGGCAGGCGGTAACCGCAGGCGGCCAGTTCCGGCAGGCCCTGCCGCCACAGGTTGTAGACGAAGTCCTCGTACAGCGTGGCCTGCTCGTTGACGGCGCCCTGCGCGTCGATCGACGGGCCGAGCCGGTTCGGCTCGAACGAGGCGATCATCTGCCGCACCGCGGTCTGCCGCCAGCTCAGCGCGGCGCCGCCGAACGCCCTGGCCGGGTACGCGCAGCCGATGCGCAGCAGTTCCAGGTCCTGTTTCAGCCCATGGTTCCAGGCGCCCATCCAGTGCGCGGCGTAGTAGTCGACGCTGCGCGCGATCTGGCCCTGTATCCAGGCCTGGCCCGGGAACGCTTCGGAGATGCAGATCACGGTCCCGGGGTACCGGACGGACAGCGGCACCCCGCGCAGCCAGCTTTGCGTGATCGCCGCGGCGCGGGCACGGTAGGCCGTCGCGTCCGGCCCGCCGGCGAAGTAGCCGGAGACGAGCATCTCGATCCAGCCGCCGGACTGGAAGTCGCTGACCCAGGTGGGATCGCTGAACGGGTCGAGCTGCCAGTCGATGTCACCGTCGCGGTGCGGGTCGACCGTGGCCGCGGGGAACGGGGCGAAGGTCACGCGGCCGGCCATGATCTCGTCTGCCGTCGCCTTGTCGAACTTCGGCAGCGAGCCGCAGGCCCGCGCGGCGGGGGTCT
>JASHXJ010000419.1 GCA_030043595.1 Trebonia sp. | reverse complement strand
CGCTGCCGCTGCAGCACGGCCAGCGGATGTGGGTCCGCGAGCACAGGTTCCTGTGCGCGACGGGGAACATCCGCTACGACTGGGAGCCGACGAACGTCTGGTACGACACGGGCGAGGACAACCAGCACCAGGACATCCACTACCCGATGGGGCAGTACGGCGACATCTTCAGCGCGCACGAGCAGCCGGGCCTGCTGCTGCTGCACTCGCCGGGCAACACGTTCATCCGCGACCTGCAGCCGGGTCAGTCGCTGCTCATCCAGCCGAGCTCGCTGCTCTACCGGGATGTGTCCGTCCGGGCGCACATGCACCTGGAGTTCCCGCGGAACATGGGCTTCGCCTTCTGGCACCCCCGGTGGAGCTACCACAAGGTGTGGGTGCGGCTGACCGGCCCCGGCCGGGTCGCGGTGCAATCGGTGTACCAGCCTCCCGAGGACACCGAGGCGATCAGGAACAGCTCCTACACCACCGTCAGCCGCTGGTAGCCGCTCCGTCCGTCGCCGCGGCGCAGCCGCTCGGTAACCGCCGTACCCGACGTAGCCGGCGGTTGTGCGAGCCCGCCTGGTAGCAGCGCCCGCTGAGCGGGTACCCACGAATGCGTGGACCGGCTGGCGGATTACCGGAGCAAGCGCGACCGCGCGCGGACGCCCGAGCCCGTCCCGGACAGCGGAGTCCGGGACGGCCCTGACGAGCAGCCCGGGGGCGTCTTCGTGGTGCAAGAGCACCACGCGCGGCGGCTGCACTGGGATTTCCGGCTGGAGCGCGACGGCGTGCTGGTGTCCTGGGCGCTGCCCAGGGGTGTGCCCGACGACCCTGCCGTGAACCACCTGGCCGTGCACACCGAGGATCACCCGCTGGAGTACGCGAGCTTCCATGGCCAGATCCCGCGTGGCGAGTACGGCGCGGGCAGCGTCACCATCTGGGACCACGGCACGTACGAGGCCCTGAAATGGGATGACCGCGAGGTCAAGGTCGTCCTGCACGGCCAGCGCCTGTCCGGCGGCTACGTGCTGTTCGCCACCGGCGGCAAGAACTGGATGATCCACCGCGAGCGGCTCCCGCTGCCCGCCTCGCTGACGCCCATGCTCGCCGTGCCAGGCAAGCCGCCCGCGCTGCACCGCGAGGAGTGGGCTGTCGAAATGAAGTGGGATGGTGTCCGCGCGCTGGCCTTCATCGAGAACGGCCGGCTCCGGCTGACCTCACGGACCGGCAAGGACATCACCGCCACGTACCCCGAGCTGGCCGGGCTGGCCCGCGCCACCGCGCACAAGCAGGTGATCCTCGACGGCGAGATAGTCGCCTTCACCGACGGCCGGCCGGACTTCGAGGCGCTGCAGCCGCGGATGCACGTCTCCTCGCCCGCGCAGGCCGCTCGCCTCGCTCAGACCACGCCGGTCACGTATCTCGCCTTCGACGTCCTTCAGCTGGACGGGCGGCCGCTGACCGGCCTGCCTTACGCTGACCGCCGCGACATCCTCGCTCCCCTTATCCGGAACGAAGGGTGGTGGCTGTCCCCGCCCTCCTTCCCCGGTGCGGATCTCGACGCCGTGCTCGCCGCCTCCGCCGCGAACGGGCTCGAGGGCGTGGTGGCCAAGCGGCTGGACTCCCGCTACGAGCCAGGCGCCCGCTCGGCTGGCTGGCTGAAGATCAAGAACATGCTCCGCCAGGAAGTGGTCGTGGCCGGGTGGAAGCCGGGCAAGGGCAACCGGACCGGTCAGATCGGCTCGCTGCTGGTCGGCGTGCACGGCCCCGCGGGCTTGCAGTACTGCGGGCATGTGGGCACCGGGTTCTCCGACGCCACGCTGCGCATGCTCGGCGAAAGGCTCAGGCCGCTGCGCCGGGCGGACAGCCCGTTCGACTCGTCCGTGCCCGCCGAGGACGCCCGGTCGGCGGTGTGGACGCAGCCACGGCTGGTAATCGAGGTGGCGTTCGACCGCTGGACCAGGGCCGGACGCATGCGCGCCCCCACCTACCAGGGGCTGCGCGACGACAAAGATCCCGCTGACGTGGTCCGGGAGACGTGATGGCGCAGGACAAGATCCCGGTTCAGGTGAATGGCCGCGAGCTGACGCTGACCAACCTGGCCAAGGTGCTGTACCCAGAGGACGGGTTCACCAAGGGCGAGGTCCTCGACTACTACCAGCGGGTTTCCGCGGTGCTGCTGCCGCACATCGCTGGCCGCCCGATGACGATCAAGCGATACCCCGAAGGGGTGGACGGCCAGTCGTTCTTCCAGAAGCACGCGACACCGCACCGGCCGGACTGGGTGCGGACCGAGGACGTGAAGTCACACAGCTCGCGGGCGCGCGACCCGGGTGCCACGATCACGTACCTGGTCATCGACGACTTGCCGACGCTGATCTGGGCAGCGAACCTCGCCGCGCTCGAGTTGCACGTCCCGATGTGGCGCTTCCCGCGCAGTGCCGGCGCCGAGCCCGTGCCCGACCTGATGGTCTTCGACCTCGACCCGGGAGCGCCGGCCACGGTCGTGGAGTGCTGCCGGGTAGCCGAGGCGCTGCGCCCGCGGCTCGAGGCCGCGGGGCTGGCGCCGCTCGCCAAGACCTCGGGTGGCAAGGGCCTGCAGCTATACGCGCCCATCAGCGGCCTGACCGCGGAGCAGGCCAGCGAGCAGGCGCTGTCGTTCGCCCAGGGCCTGGAGGCGGAGCACCCCGGTCTCGTCGTGTCGCGGATGACCAGGACGCTGCGCGAGGGCAAGGTGCTCATCGACTGGAGCCAGAACAACGGCTCGAAGACCACGATCGCCCCCTACTCGCTGCGGGCGCGGACCCATCCCACCGTGTCGACCCCTGTCACCTGGGATGAGGTGGCCGCCTGCCGGGAGCCTGGCGACCTGTTCTTCACCGCGGCCGACGCGCTGGCCAGGATCGCGCAGCGGGGAGACCTCTTCTCGCCCCTGCTTACGGGATGACGATCTCGCCGCGGCGTTCGGCCAGCAGCAGGAGCGCGTACGCCGCGAGCGTGGAGTCGTCGGTAATCCGGCCGTCTCGCACCATCTCCTCGAACTCGGCCCTGGGCACGAACGCGTGGCGGATGCCGAGCTCCTCAGGCTCCGGGTCCGGCGTCCCGGGGATCAGCTCGGTGGCGAGGAAATAGTCGCCGAATTGTGACGTCATACCGTGCGCGGCGGTCAGCAAGCCGAGATGGGCCAGCCGTCCGGCGCGCAGTCCGGTCTCCTGCGCGAGCTCCAGCCGGGCCAGCTCCGCTGGGGTCCCGGACTCGCCGGGCGGGAAGCCGCCCTGCGGGAACGACCAGCTGCGCCGCCCGACGGGGTAGCGGTACTCCTCGACGAGGTGGAAACCGCCCTTTTCTGCGGGCACGACGAGGGCGAAGTTCGCCCGCTCTATGACGGCGTACGTTCCGCGGGATCCGTCGCTGCGCTCGATGTCGTCCCTGCGCAGCCGGATCCAGCTGTCGGTGTAGACGACGCTGCTGGCGATCGTGCGGATCTCTGGTTCAGCCTGGTTGGCCGGGTCAGTGTGCACCGGAACATTGTGCCCCGCCCATCCGGCCAGCAGGTTACGCGCAACCGAAGGAACACGCCGGCGCCGAGCACGCCCGCGAGCGGTAGCGTGACAAGCGCCGGGAGCTGGTACCGCCAGGAGAACTCGTACAGGTCGGCGCCCAGCAGCGCCGCGACGGCGAGCCCGGTGGCCAGGACGCAGCCCAGCGCCGCGCGGCGATTACGGCGGAGGGCGAAGCAGCCGCCCGTTCCGAGCACTGCGAAGGCCAGCAGCAGCGGCCCCGGCGTGAACCCGCCGTGCAGCTGGTACGCCCGCAGCGCGTCCGCCAGCGGGACAGTGACGCCTGGCCGCTCGCCAACCTGGAATTGCCAGCGGGAGACGGGCGGGTCGCCCTGATCGGTGTCCCTGGTGAGCGCGAAGACCTTGATCGCGTCGCGGGCCACGTCCCGGGCCACCCGCAACGGCTGCTGGGTGAGGACCGCCTCGTCGAACTGTGCCGTGGCCGCGCCGCGGGTGATCCCGGCCGGCGGCACGTAGCGGAAGACCGCGGACTCCGGGCTGGTCGCCAGACCGTCGACGCCGAGTGCCGCCGCCGCGGCCGGCGACGGGCACAGCGGCCGCTCGTACGCGGGAACGCGCAGCGTCGCGCAGCTGGCGGCGTGCGCCAGCCGGCCGTACAGGTACGCGTCGTCCATGTTCGACAGCCGGAAGCCGTCCCCGAGCACGGCGGCGGACAGGCCCATGTACGCCACGACCGGCAGCGTGAAGACGGCTATGGCCGCCGTGGACCGGGCGACACGAGCCCGCCAGCCATGCGCCGCCGCCAGCACGAAGACCAGCAAGGGCAGCACCAGCAACTCGCCGACCTGGCGGACGGTGGCCGACAGGCCCAGCAGCGCCGATGCCCCAGCCAGCCGGGTCAGGCCGCGGCCCGGGTCGGGCCGCCACAGCAGCAGCGTCGTCGCGGCGACGATCAGCGACTCGAACAGCACATCCGGCATGACCATCTGCTCGGCCTGGACCTGGTAGGAGTCGAGCAGCACCGGTGCCGCGGCGAGGGCGGCCAGCCACCGCGGCGCGCCGTGCCGGAGCGCCAGCGCGTACAGGCACGCCGCCATCGCGAGCCCGAGCGCGTGCTGCACCGCGGCGACACCCGCCAGCCCGCCATGGACGAGCAGCACCGGCCGCAGCAGCAGGTAGCTGTATCCGAGGGGGTCAAGGCCGTGCTGGTCATCGCCGAGGTACCGGACGCTGTCGATATAGACCAGGGCCGGGCGGTAGGCGAGCATGGCCGCCAGGCGCAGCGCCAGGCCCGCGGCGAGCAGGACGGCGAACAGCCAGTGCCGTCCCCAGGTCGCGCGGGCACGGGCGGTCCCGGCCTGCCGGGACTGCGGCTGCCGCCTGATCACCAGCGCATCGTAGACCAGGGCACGGTCTTTGTCGGTGGGCGTTCCTACCATCGGACCATGGACCTGCCGGGGTACCGCACCTGCCGTACCTGCCGCACATGCCGGGGGCCGGCAGCGGCCGGCTTCGCCCGGTGCTACCAGTGCGACGTGGCCGCCAGCCAGGCTGGCGGCGCGCTCGCGGACGTCGTCGTGCCGATTGGCTACGCGGTCAAGGGCGGGCAGCTGGCCGACGACCTGCGGCGGTACAAGTCGGAGCGGGCCGGCGCCGCGGCTGCCACGGTCCGGCTGCGGTCGATGCTGTCCGGCTTCCTGCGCGACCACGGGGACTGCGTGTGGCGAAGCGCCGGCATGCCGGACGGCCCCACCGCGGTGGCGGTGGTGCCAAGCGGACAGGGCCGCGCCGGGGCGCATCCGCTGCTTGACGTGGTGCGGTCGTGCGTGGACCTGCCCGTCGCCAGGCTGACCGCCGGGCCGGCAACCGCGGCACGGTGCCGCGGCGTCAGCGTCGGCTGGCTGCGCGTGTCCGGCCCGGCCGCGGGGGCGGACGTGCTGCTGGTGGACGACACCTGGGTGTCGGGTGGCAGCGCCCAGTCGGCCGCGGCGGCGCTCAAGCTGGCCCGGGCGGTCCGGGTCGCGGTCGTGGTACTCGGCCGGCACCTGGACCCCGCCGACCCGCGATCCGCCGCCCTGCTGGGCGTCCTTCGCTCGGCACCGCCGCCGGCCTCGACGTGCGTCCTTTGCGCCGGGACCGGCCTCAGCTTCCGTGCACGATCACGCCGCGGATGATCTTCCCGTCTTCCAGGTCCTGGTAGCCCTGGTTGACCTCGTCCAGCCGGTACCGCCTGGTGATGAGCTCCTCGAGCTTCAGCTGGCCTGCCCGGTAGAGCCGCAGCAGCCGTGGGATGTCGTACAGCGGGTTGCACATGCCGAAGACGTGGCCCTGGATCCGGCGCTGCCACCCGACCACGCTGCCGTTGGCCGCGAGCTGGATCTGCTGCTCCGAGCTTCGCCCCACGGACGTGATCGTCACCTGGGACCCCTTGCCGACGATCGCCGCGGCCTGCGTGACCACCTCGGAGCTGAGCACGCCGATGGTGATGATGGCGTGGTCCGCGAGCTGCCCGCGGGTCATCTCGACGACGGCCTCGTGCGCCTGCTCGGCCGAGGCGAAGACATGCGAGGCGCCGAATTCCAGCGCCTTCGACCGCTTGAACTCGACAGGATCGACCACGACG
>JASHXJ010000056.1 GCA_030043595.1 Trebonia sp. | reverse complement strand
TGCTGCGCCGCCGCAGTGTGCTGTGCCGCCGCGGGCAGCGCCACCGCGATCGCGCCCGCCGCGGCCGCGCTCACCACCCCGGCGCCAGCGGTGACGGCGGCGAGCCTGGTCCTTCCCCGGCGCCTGTTCCGCCGCGCCCGGTCCAGCTCCGCCCCGCCAGGTTGGTCCTCGGTCGTCATGATCGCTCCGGTTCATCGAAGAAGCTGTCTGCTGCACCACCAAGCCTGGCCGTCCCGGATGAAAGGCACGTGCCCGCAGCCTCAGCGCCACCGCTGAGTCCTGGCACAGCCCGGCCGCGCAGCGCGGACGCATACAGCGGACGCATAGAAAGTTTCCGGTCAGGGGTAGCATCCGGCTCGGCGACACCGTCCACGTCGAGGAGCCACGTTGCGGTACTGCACGTTCACGCTGAATGCCCGTCCTGACGGCGGCGGCCCTGCGGGCCCGCCGCCCGCGGCCGTGCCGGGCCGCGTCGAGGGCGACGAGGTGGTCCGCCTGCAAGCGCCGGCCCTGCTCGATGTCCTCGCGATGACACGGCCGCCCGCCGACGGCCCGCGCTATCCGCTCGCGGACGTCACCCTGCTCGCCCCGATCCCGCGGCCGCCGTCGATCAGGGACTTCTTCGCCTTCGAGCAGCACGTGGCCACCGCGCGGGCCAACCGCGGCTCCCAGGTGCCGAAGGAGTGGTACGAGTTCCCTGTGTTCTACTTCACCAACCCCGCCGCCGTGTACGGCCCGGAGGCGGAGATCCCGTACCCGGGTGGCACGGAAGAACTCGACTACGAGCTTGAGATCGCCGCCGTTATCGGCGCGGACGCGACGATTGCCGGCTTCACCGTGATGAACGACTGGTCGGCCCGCGATATCCAGCGCAAGGAGATGCGCGTCGGCCTTGGCCCGGCGAAGGCCAAGGACTTCGCGACCAGCCTGGGCCCGGTGCTCGTCACCCCCGACGAGTTCGACGGCACGACGGCGACGATGACGGCCAGGGTCAACGGCGAGGAACGGTCGAGGGGGAGCCTGTCCGACATCCACTACTCGTGGCAGCAGATCCTCGACCAGGCTGCGCGCGGCACCAGGCTCTACCCTGGCGACGTGCTCGGCTCAGGCACGGTCGGCACCGGCTGCATCCTGGAGCACGACGACGGCCGCTGGCTGGCCCGCGGCGACGTGGTCGAGCTGGAGATCGAGGGCATCGGGATCCTCCGCAACCGCATCGCCTGACTACGTCGGCGGGCTGGCCGGCGGCGCCGGCCACAGGCGCGGGGTGAGCGGCGCCTCCGTGAGCGTCATGACGTCCTGCGGCTCGAAGCCCGGTGCGCACTCGCGCAGCACGAGTCCGCGGCCGACGCGCTCGATCACCGCGAGGTCGGTGACGATCAGGTCGACGCACCTCGTCCCGGTCACGGGGTACTGGCACGCGTTGACGATCTTCGGCTGGCCGGAGCGCTCGGCGTGCCACATGGCGATGATGAGCTTGCCCGGCTTGACGAGCAGGTCCATCGCGCCGCCGATCGCGCCGCCGCCCATCTGCGGTGTCGTCCAGTTCGCGAAGGAGCCCTCCCGGTCGACCTGGAAGGCGCCGAGGACGACGGCGGAGAGCCGGCCGGAGCGCGCGATCTCGAACGCCTGCGTCGAGTCGAAGACGGATGCGCCGGGCCGCAGCGATACCGGCTCCGCGCCGGCGTTGAAATAGTCGGGGTCGGCGTCATCGGGCGCCAGGCGCGTCCCGTAGCCCAGCACGCCGTTCTCCGCGTGCAGCACGACGTCGCGCCCAGCCAGGTGGTCCGAGACCAGCGTCGGGAGCCCGATGCCGAGGTTGACGTAGCTACCGTCGGGCAGCAGGCTGGCGATGCGCTGGGCCATCTGCGTCGCGGTCCGTCCCGGCCGGCCGAGGTAGCTGCGCGCCTCCGCGGCCTCGCGCGGGACCCGCCACAGCGGCTCCGCCTTCCGCGCGCGCTGGACGACCCTGTCGACGAAGATGCCGGGCAGGTCGACGTCGCCAGGAGCGATCATGCCGACCTCGACGACCTCGTCGACTTCGGCGATGACGACCTTCGCGCCCTTGGCGAAGCTCGGCCCGAAGTTCTGGCTCGTCCCGCGGAACGAGACGTTGCCGGCCCGGTCGGCCTTGCGGGCGTAGACGAGGGCGTAGTCGAGCTGGAGCGGCGACTCGAGCACGTAGGTCCGCCCGCCGAACTCGCGGCGCTCCTTACCCTCGGTGATGATGGTGTCCTCGCCAACTGGGCTGTAGAACGCGCCAATCCCCGCGGCCACGGCGCGGAGCCGCTCGACGAGGACGCCCTGGGGCACGAGCTCGACGTCGAGCGGGACGGGGCTCAGTGCCGCGGCCGACCCTGCCACGCCGCCGGCGCGCGCCGAGAAGGCCGCGATGAGCCGGCTCGCCTGGCCCGCCGCGACGATCGAGATGGGGTGCTCGGGGTCACGCCCGAGGGAGTTGCAGACAATGGTGAGGTCATGCAGCTTCCGCGCGCGTACCGCCGCGATGAGCTGGATCGGGAATCCGTGGATGGTGCCGAATCCGGCGATCCCGATCGCGGCCCCCGAGCCGATGTCAGCCACGGCGTCGTCGAAGTCAGCGACAACCTTGTCCACCCGCACTCCCCTCGTCGCGGCCTTGGGGCATCCAACGATCTTCGCGCGCGGACGCAGGTCTCGTCCACACTGTTCAGCCTGACCACGGCATCTCATACTGGGGCAATGGCTAGCGCCGATGCGGTTGCAGCGACGGGTCCGCTGACGGGCCTGCGGGTCCTCGACTTCGGGCAGTACGTGGCAGGCCCGCTAGCCGCCGTGCTGCTCGCCGATCAGGGAGCCGACGTCATCCACGTCGATCCGCCTGGCGGGCCGCGCTGGGCAGGTGTCCCGGACGCTTTCTTCAACCGCGGCAAGCGCCGGGTGATCCTGGACCTGAAGCAGCCTGACGGGCTCGCCGCCGCGCGCCGCCTCGCCGCCAGCGCCGACGTCGTGATCGAGAACTTCCGGCCGGGCGTACTGACCAGGCTCGGGCTTGACCTGGACGCGATGCGCGCGGTGAGTCCCGCCCTCATCACCTGCTCGCTGCCCGGTTTCGGCACTGGCGATCCGCGCGCCGGGATGCGCGGCTACGAGGGCGTCGTCGCCGCCGCGACGGCGAACTGCACGCCGCGGGCCGGCGAGGAGCCGCCGGGCTGGGACTGGGAGCGGCCAACGTACTCAGCCCTGCCGCTCGCCTCGAGCTTCGCCGCGTACCTGGCGGCCGTGAGCGTTGTCATGGCGCTGATCGCGCGGCGGCGCACCGGGCGCGGCCAGCGGGTCGAGGTGCCGCTGTTCGACGCGATGTTCACCCTCATCGGGCACAGCGGCGCGTACGTGACCGACCGCGGGCCCAGTCAGCCGCGGCCCATCCGCGTGCGCGGGTCGGGCGCGTTTGCCTGCGGTGATGGCCGGTACGTGCAGTTCGACACCTCGAGCGCCCGGCACCTGCCCTGGTTCGCCCGGGCGGCTGGCCTGCTCGATCGCTTCGACACTGAGCTTCTCGACCTCGCGAGCAATGCGCGCCCGGAGGTCAACGAGCGGCTGCACGCCCGGCTGCGGCAGGAGTTCCTGACCCGCACCGCGGCGGAGTGGGAGGAGCTCGGCAACAGCGCCGGCGCCGCCATCGGGTTCATCCGGACGCCCGCCGAGTGGATCGGCACTGAGCACGCCCGCCGTACGCACGCGGTCGCGTGCGTGACCGACCCCGAGCTGGGCACCATCTGGTGCGCGGGCGTGCCAGTCGTGCTGAGTGACTTCCCCGACCCGCACCCGCAGCCGCGCCGCCTGGCCGGGGCGGACACCGCCGCCGTCCTCGCCGAGCTGGCCGGGGAGGCGGCCGCGCCGCCGTCCCCGGCCTGGCCGGCGCGCAGTGACCCAGGCCCCGCCCAGGACGGCGAACCCGAGGCC
>JASHXJ010000055.1 GCA_030043595.1 Trebonia sp. | reverse complement strand
CTGGCGCGGTGCCGGGGTTGCTCGCCGAGTTCGCCCGGCGGACCCGCTCCGCGGCAGGGTAAGTTACCGGAGTGTGGACCTAGGTCCATTCCAGCGGTCTAAACCAGCGGTCTAAACAAGCAGACAGGAAGCGGGTTCACTGCCCGGGTTCTATCCATTCCGGTTCGGTCGCGATTCTGACACCGGACCGGAGCCGGGTAGAGTCCGAACAGCGAAACTCACCGGCGAGGAGCGTTCAGTGCCGAAGTTCGTCTACGACTTCACAGAAGGTAACAAGGACCTGAAGGACCTGCTTGGCGGCAAGGGGGCGAACCTCGCCGAGATGACGAATCTCGGCCTGCCCGTACCGCCGGGGTTCACGATCACCACCGAGGCGTGCCGCTATTACCTGCGGCACGGCACGACCCCGGCGGGCCTCGACGACGAGGTGACAAGGCACCTTGAGGCCCTGGAACAGACGATGGACAGGCGCCTTGGCGACCCGGCGGACCCGCTCCTTGTCAGCGTCCGGTCCGGGGCGAAGTTCTCCATGCCGGGCATGATGGAGACCGTCCTCAACATCGGCCTGTCCGACGAGTCAGTGCAGGGCCTGGCCAAGCAGTCGGGCAACGAGCGCTTCGCCTGGGACTCCTACCGCCGCCTCATCCAGATGTTCGGCAAGACCGTGCTCGGCATCGACGGTGAGCACTTCGAGCACGCGATCGACAGCGCGAAGCAGGCCAAGGGCGCGACCAGCGACACCGAGCTGACGGCCGACGACCTGCGGGACCTCACCGCCACCTACAAGGAGATCGTGACCAAGCACGCGGCCCGGGACTTCCCGCAGGACCCGCGCGAGCAGATGGACCTGGCCATCAACGCCGTGTTCGACTCGTGGAACGCCGACCGGGCGATCCTGTACCGGCGCCAGGAGCGCATCCCCGCCGACCTGGGCACGGCCGTGAACGTGGTCGCGATGGTGTTCGGCAACCTGGGCGACGACTCGGGGACCGGTGTGGCGTTCACCCGCGACCCGGCCACCGGGGCGCAGGGCGTCTACGGCGACTACCTGCAGAACGCGCAGGGCGAGGACGTGGTGGCCGGCATCAGGAACACCGTCCCGCTGCAGGACCTGGAGCGCATCGACAAGACCTCGTACGACCAGCTCATGCAGATCATGGCGACGCTGGAGAACCACTACAAGGACCTGTGCGACATCGAGTTCACGATCGAGCGCGGCAAGCTGTGGATGCTGCAGACCCGGGTAGGCAAGCGCACGGCCGCGGCGGCGTTCCGCATCGCGACCCAGCTGGTGACCCAGGGGCTCATCGACGAGGACGAGGCGCTCAGCCGGGTGTCCGGCGACGAGCTCGTCCGCCTGATGTTCCCCAGGTTCGACACCAGCGGCGACGTCACGCTGATCACCACGGGGATCAGCGCGTCGCCTGGCGCCGCCGTCGGCAAGGCGGTCTTCGACTCCGCGACAGCCGTCGCCAGGGCCGACGCCGGCGAGCGCGTCATCCTCGTCCGCCGTGAGACCAACCCCGACGACCTGCACGGCATGATCGCCGCCCAGGGCGTGCTCACCAGCCGCGGCGGGAAGACCAGCCACGCGGCGGTCGTCGCCCGCGGCATGGGCAAGACCTGCGTCTGCGGCGCCGAACAGCTCGACGTCAACACCAGGGTCAGGCAGTTCAGCGCGCCCGGCGGCATCGTCGTCAACGAGGGCGATCTCATCTCCATCGACGGCACCTCCGGCGCTGTCTACCTGGGCGAGGTCCCGGTGGTCGCGTCCAACGTCGTGCAGTACTTCGAGGGCGCCCTGCGACCGGACTCGGACGAGCTCGTCGCGGCCGTGCACACGATCATGACGCACGCGGACGCCAGGCGCCGGCTCGGCGTGCACGCCAACGCCGACAACGGCCCGGACTGCGCGCGCGCCCGCCGGTTCGGCGCGAGCGGCGTCGGCCTGGTACGCACCGAGCACATGTTCCTCGGCGAGCGCCGCCAGCTCGTCGAGCGCCTGATCCTGGCCGAGACGGACGCCCAGCGCCAGGAGGCGCTCGACGCGCTCGAGCCGCTGCAGCGCGGCGACTTCGTGGAAATCCTCGAGGCGATGGACGGCCTGCCGGTGACGATCCGGCTGATCGACCCGCCGCTGCACGAGTTCCTGCCCGACCTGACCGAGCTGAGCGTCAAGGTCGCCCTCGCCGGCGACGGCGCGACCGACCAGGACAGGAAGCTCCTGACCGCGGTGCGCCGCCTGCACGAGCAGAACCCGATGCTCGGCCTGCGCGGCGTCCGGCTGGTGCTGGTCATCCCGGGCCTGCTCGACATGCAGGTCCGCGCGATCGCCCGGGCCGCCGTCCAGCGAGTCGGCGCAGGCGGGGACCCGCGGCCGGAGATCATGATCCCGCTCACCGCCACCGTGCAGGAGATGGAGATCAGCCGGGAGCGGGCCGAGGCGGTCCTCGCGGCGGTGGCGGAAGAGACCGGCGTCCACGTGCAGACCCCGATCGGCACGATGATCGAGGTACCGCGGGCCGCGCTGACCGCGGGCGACATCGCGCGGGCGGCGGAGTTCTTCTCCTTCGGCACCAACGACCTGACCCAGATGACCTGGGGCTTCTCCCGCGACGACGTGGAGGGCGCGTTCTTCAGCGCCTACATCGCGATGGGCATCTTCGGCGTGTCCCCGTTCGAGACGCTCGACCGCGACGGGGTGGGCCGGCTGGTCCGCATCGCCGTGGCAGAGGGCCGGGCCACCCGTCCGGACCTGCACGTCGGCGTCTGCGGCGAGCACGGCGGCGACCCCGCGTCGGTCTGGTTCTTCCACGAGGCCGGCCTGGACTACGTGTCCTGCTCGCCGTTCCGCGTCCCGGTCGCCCGGCTCGAGGCGGGGCGCGCCGCCGTCGCGAGCGGGGGGAGCGACACTAGGTGAGTGGCCTACAGTCCGCATGACACCGAGCGCTGGGCGGCCGAGCCGCCCAAGCGCACCGGCCGCACGCACTTCCAGCGCGACCGCGCGCGCGTCCTGCACAGCTCCGCGCTGCGCAGGCTCGCCGCGAAGACGCAGGTCGTCGAGGTTGGCGCGAGCGACTTCCCGCGCACCAGGCTGACCCACTCGCTGGAGTGCGCGCAGATAGGCCGGGAGCTCGGCGCCGCCCTCGGCTGCGACCCCGACCTGGTGGACGCGGCGTGCCTGGCGCACGACCTCGGCCACCCGCCGTTCGGGCACAACGGGGA
>JASHXJ010000418.1 GCA_030043595.1 Trebonia sp. | reverse complement strand
GGGCCACGTCCGCCGCTAACCCCTCGCAGATGGTGAGCAGTCAGTCCGAGAAACGAGATCCCCGCCCGCGCGGGTCTTGACCGGGCCGATGTGAACCTGAGCGCGGCGGCAGCGACCTTTTCGGGCAACCTGCGCGGCGCTACACTGCCCGCAGAGGGCGGCAGGGAGGCGTGATGGTTTGGATTGGCGGCCCGCGCAGGGACCCAGGAGACCACCTCGGCCGGGGCCGGCGAGGACTCTACCTGCATGATCCTCCGCCCGGCTATCATCCACCCCAGCCCACGATGACGCTGAAGGACCAGCAACGGATAGCACGCCAGGACTGGATCCTCGAGCACGTCCTCGCGGTGGTCCTGATAGTGTCTGTCGCTGCGGTCATCCTGATCGCTTGCCTGATCGTCGCGACGCATCATTAGCGTCGTTAGCGCGGACGTGCAGATCGGGTGAGGGCTCATCCGCGTACCCGCTCACCTTCGGGATCGAACGGCGGGCGCAGGTCAACGGTGGCCGGGTGCAGTCGCCCACCCACGTTCACCTCATAGGAGCCCGCGCCCACCATGTCGCGGGTCAGCACATCTCCGTCCGGATGGCGGATGTAAGCCAAGCCCACGCAGCCGCGGACGGCTTCGCCCCAGGCACCGGAGGTGACCTGGCCGACAGCGATCCCGTTCCGCAGCACGAGCTCACCGCCCCAGATCATGACGTCCGGGTCGGGCAGCACCAGCGAGACCAGCCTGCGCCGAGGGCCGTCGGCCCGTGCTTTCTCGACCGCCTCCCGGCCGAGGAACGAGATGCCCGTCTTTAGCTTGCACGCGAACGTCAGGCCTGCCTCGACCGGGTTGTAGTCCGCGGTCAGTTCGCGGCCGAAGGCCCGGTAGGCCTTCTCCAGCCGCATCGACTCGATGGCGTAATAGCCCGCGTTCACGAGGCCGAGGTCGGCGCCGGCTGCCATCAGGTTCTCGTAGGCCCCCACCGCGAATTCTGTCGGGATGTAGAGCTCCCAGCCGAGCTCGCCCACGTAGGTGATCCTCGTCGCGCGGACCGTGGCATAGCCGAGGTCGATCTCGCGGCTGGTGCTGAACGGGAACGCTGTGTCGCCGAAGTCGCCGCGGGAAAGCCGGGACAGGAGCTCGCGCGATCGTGGCCCCATCACGCCGTAGACGGCGTAGGCGGACGTGACGTCGACCAGCGAGGCGTGGCAGCCTGCCGGCATCCGCCTGGTGATGTGGTCCTTGTCCCGTTCGGTGGTGGCCGCGCTGCTGACCAGCAGGAACTCATCGGCGCTAAGCCTGGTGACGGTGATGTCGGCCTCGTAGGTGCCGCGCGCGTTCAGCATCCCGGTGTAGACGGTGCGGCCAGGCTCGATGCCGACGTCGGCCGTGCACAGCCACTGCAGCGCCTGCTCGGCGTCCCGGCCGGTGACCAGGTACTTGGAGAAGCTCGTCTGATCGAACAGGGCGACGCTGCCGCGGGCGGCCCGCTGCTCGGCGCTGGACCAGGGCTGCCAGTTCTGCTTGCCCCAGCCGTACTCGATAGCGGGGTCCTGGCCCGGTGGCGCGAAGTAATTCGCGCGCTCCCACCCCATCCGACTGCCGAAGCAAGCGTTGGCTTGCTTGAGCAGGTGATACGCCGGAGATCGCCGGAATGGCCGTGCGGTGGCCAGCTCGCGGTTCGGCCAGGGGACGGCGTAATGCAGACCAAGGACCTCGCTGACCCGGTCATGCAGCCACTGGTTATTGCCGTTGAACCGGGCGAAGCGCCGGATGTCCACCGCGGACAGGTCGAGGCCCGGCTCACCCTCGATGATCCACTCCGCCAGCGCCCGGCCGGCTCCGCCCGCCGACGCGATGCCCACGGAGTTGAAGCCTGCCGCCACGAAGAAGTTCCGCAGCTCTGCTGCCTCACCGAGGATGAACTGGTTGTCGGGGGTAAAGCTCTCCGGGCCGTTGTAGAACTTCTTGATGCCGGTTTCGGCGAGCACGGGTATCCGCGATATCGCGCTGTCCATGAGGATCGCGAAGTGGTCCCAGTCCTCCTCGAGCAGCCGGAACTCGAACGGGTGGGGCAGCTCGTCCGGCGCGACCCATGGCTTGGCCTGCGGCTCGAATCCGCCGACGACCAGACCGCCGACTTCTTCCTTGAAGTAGGTGTAGCCGTCCGGGTCGCGCAGCACCGGCAGGTCCCGGTGCGCCCCGTCGATCCGCTCGGTCACGACGTAGAAGTGCTCGGCGGAATGCAGCGGCACCGTTACCCCGCACATCGCGCCGACCTGCTTGGCCCACTGGCCGGCGCAGTTGACGACTACCTCTGCCTCGATGTCGCCCCGGTCGGTGCGGACCCCGGTCACGGCGCCGGCGCGCGTGCTGATGCCGGTCACCCGGACCCGCTCGCGGATCAGCACGCCGCGGTTGCGGGCGCCCCGGGCCAGCGCCGCGGTCAGGTCCGTGGGGTTCGCCCTGCCGTCGCCTGGCAGCCAGATCGCCCCGACGATGTCGTCGACCGCCATGATCGGGTACCGGTCGCGGGCCTGTGCGGGCGTGATCAGCTCGCAGTCCAGCTGATAGGCCTCGGCGGTCGCTGCGGTGCGGCGCAGCTGCACCATGCGATCCTGAGTTCTGGCGACGGTCACGCCACCACAGCGGCGAAAGCCGGCACTCAGGCCGGTCTCCTCCTCCAGCCTCCCGTACAGCTCCGTCGAGTACTGCACCAGCCGCGTGCCGTTTTCCGTGGC
>JASHXJ010000417.1 GCA_030043595.1 Trebonia sp. | reverse complement strand
CGCGGCGGGCGGCGCCCCGCACCCGCTGCAGGTAGTCGTCCACCCCGCCGGCCAGGAAAGCGATCTTCCCGTCGCCGAGCAGCGCCGCCACGTGGTCGGTGACCCGCTCAAGGAAGTACCGGTCGTGGCTGACGACGACCAGGGTGCCGGGCCAGCCGTCGAGCAGGTCCTCGAACTCGGTCAGCATCTCGATGTCGAGATCGTTGGTCGGCTCGTCGAGCAGCAGCACGTTCGGCTCGTCCATCAGCAGCCGTAGCATCTGCAGGCGGCGCCGCTCGCCGCCGGACAGGTCGCCGACGGGCGTCCACTGCCGGTCGCCGTGGAATCCGAGCTGCTCCAGCAGCTGCCCGGCGGACAGCTCGCGCTTGCCGACCTGGATCCGCAGCCGGATCTCCTCCACGCTCTCGCGTACCCGCTTGCCCGGATCGAGCTCGGCAAGCTCCTGCGAGAGGTGGCCGATCCGTACCGTCTTGCCGCGGGTCACGTGCCCGGTGACCGCTACGCCGCCGCTGGTCTCGCCGGCCAGCAGCCGCAGCAGCGACGTCTTGCCCGCCCCGTTGACGCCCAGGACCCCGACCCGGTCCCCGGGGCCGAGCCGCCAGGTCACGTCGTCGAGCAGCACCCGGCCGCCGGCCGTGAGCGTGACGTCCTCGAGCTCGAGCACGGTCTTGCCCAGCCGGGCCGTCGCCAGCCTGGTCAGCTCGGCGCCGTCGCGGGACGCCGGCTCGGCGGCGATCAGCGCGTTGGCCGCCTGCACCCGGAACTTCGGCTTGGTGCCGCGTGCCTGCGGCCCGCGGCGCAGCCACGCCAGCTCCTTGCGGGCCAGGTTCCGCCGCCGCTGCTGGTCCGCGTCCGCGGCGGCCTGCCGTTCCGCCTGCGCGAGCACGTACGCGGAATACCCGCCCTCGGTCTGGTAGACCTGCCCGCCGGCCACCTCCCACGTCTGGTCGCAGACGGTGTCCAGGAGCCAGCGGTCGTGGCTGACCACGACCACCGCGCAGCCACGGTCTCGCAGGTGCCGCCCGAGCCAGTCGATGGCGTCGATGTCCAGGTGGTTGGTGGACTCGTCGAACAGCAGGACGTCGCGCTCGACCGCGAGCAGGGACGCCAGGGCGACCCGGCGCCGTTCCCCGCCTGACAGCTGCCTGACATCGGCGTCCAGGCTGACGCCGGACAGGAGCTCCGCGGCCACCGAACGGGCCCGTGGTTCCCGCTCCCACGCGCGGCCGCCGAACGCGATCTGGCCCGCTGTCCCGGAGAGCTCGTCGCCCTGCGGCAGGTAGCCGACGCGCAGGCCGGCGGTCCTGGCGATGCGGCCCGTGTCCGGCGCGGCGACACCCGCGAGCAGCGCGAGCAGCGTCGACTTGCCCGCGCCGTTGCCGCCCACGATCCCGATCCTGTCCCGTTCGCTGACGCCAAGCGAGACGCCGTCCAGCAGCACCCGTGGGCCGTAGGCCTTGCCGGCCTTCTCCAGGCTGATGAGGTTCATCGCGGCTGCGGGGGGATCACGGCGGCGCCGGGGGCCGGACCGGTCGCCCTGGTCACCGAGCGGCAGACGCCGGCGCCGGACAGCGCGACCGCCAGGTCCGTGGCGTGGCTGGCGCTGCGGGCCAGGAACAGGCACGTCGGCCCTGATCCGGAGACCAGCGCGCCGAGCGCCCCGAACTCGCGGCCCGCGGTCAGCGTCTTGCGCAGCGCGGGAAACATCGAGATCGCCGGGGCCTGCAGGTCGTTACCCAGGGCCTGCCCGAGCCGCCGCGCGTCGCCGGCCCGCAGCGCGCTCATCAGCTCGGCGCTCAGCTCCGGCGCCATCACCCGGCTGGCCCCGCGCAGCCGGTCCAGCGTCCCGTACACCGCGGGCGTCGGCAGCTGGCCGTCGGCGAACGCGAGCACCCAGTGGTACCGGGCCGGCGCCACCAGCGCCGGGGTGAGCCGCTCGCCCCGGCCGCGGCCCACGGCTGTCCCGCCGAGCACCGCGAACGCCACGTCGCTGCCGACCCCGGCGGCCACCTCGCACAGGTCCTGCTGCGAGAGCCCGGCGCGCCACAGCTCGTTGCAGGCGACCAGTGCCGCCGCCGCGTCCGCGCTGCCGCCGGCCAGTCCGGCGGCCACCGGGATGCGCTTGCTGATCGTGACCGCGACCCCGGCCGGGGCATCCGGCCCGCTCGGTCCCGTTCCGCGCACCGCGGTCACCGCGCGCAGCGCTGAGACGGCTCGCAGCGCCAGGTTGTCCTTGCCGGCCGGAACCTGCTCGGCGCCCTCCCCGCTTACCGTGACCGTGTCCGCCTCGGCCCGGGACACGGTGACCTCGTCGGCGAGCGATATCGCGTGGAACACCGTCACCAGGTCGTGGTATCCGTCCGGGCGCAGCGGGCCCACCGCGAGCTGAAGGTTGATCTTCGCGGGGACCCGCGCGGTCACTGTCGTCACGATCAGGAAAGCCTATCCGCACTGGCTGCCGCTGCGCTGCTGCGCAAGACGCGCGAAGTCGGCGACAGCGAGCGCCTCGCCGCGCGCGCCCGGGTCGATCCCGGCGGCGCGCAGCAGGCGCTCGGCCTCGGCCGGTGATCCGGCCCAGCCGGCCAGCGCGGCCCGCAACGTCTTGCGGCGCTGCCCGAACGCCGCCTCGATCACCGCGAACACCTCGGCCCGGCTCGCGGACGTGGCCG
>JASHXJ010000416.1 GCA_030043595.1 Trebonia sp. | reverse complement strand
CGAGCCCGTCGAGGACGCCTACGGGCGGGACGCCGCCTTCACGGCGGCGGATCCAGCGCGGGCGGCGGCCGACTACGCCCGGTTCACCGAGGAGTGGCGGCGCGCCGACGCCGCGGCCGAGCACGCGCCGCTCGAGGCGACCTTCACCCACGACGGAGAGACGGCGTCGCTGCGCCTCATCTACCTGCACATGATCGAGGAGTACGCACGCCACCTGGGCCACGCGGACTTGCTGCGCGAGCGCATCGACGGCGCCACCGGCGTGTGACCGCACCGGGGACTGCGCCATTGCGCCCCGCGCGTCTGGCGTGTATCGCTTGTATCGCTTGCACCGCGATCATGCAATCCCGGCCCTGATGGCGGCCGCCGACAATGTCACACCAGTCTCTTCTGTGGACTTTGTATGCGCCCCGCCCATTTGCAGCGCCGTTTTGTCCTGATATGTCGTGCGGAACGCATACAAAGGCACATGCAAAGGCACGGTCAGCAACCGCGTTAAGGCAGTGACCGGGTGGTCAGTGGTGCTGATGTGACGCATGGTTGGCATGGGGTGTGGAAGGGAAATAAGAACTGCGCAAGCAGGCCGCAGGCCCGGCGCAGGCCAGGGGGCGTGGCAGTCCGGCCGGGTTCAGGCCAGCAGTTTTCCGGGGGGAACGTTCCATGGCAGCCGATTTCAGCCAGCTCACGCAGCAGGTCAACGAAGCCCAGGCCCAGATCAAGGCCACGATGGGCAAGGGCAGGGACGCGCTGCAAGCCCAGGTGGAGCAGGCGCAGAGCAAGGCCGAGCAGCAAGCTGAGGAGATCAAGGCGAAGGCATCCGAGTCACAGGACACGGCCGCAAAGAACTGGCAGGCCATGCAGGACAGGTGGAAGGCGCATGTCGCGCAGCTGCACCAGCGGACCGCGGACAAGAAGGCTGAGCACGACGTCCGCAAGGCCGAACTGAAGGCCGAGATCGCCGAGGGCGACGCGGAGGACGCGATCAACTTCGCGATCGCCGCCGTGCAGGAGGCCGAGTACGCCGTCCTGGACGCAGCGCTGGCGCGCTCCGACGCGGACGCCCTCGCGGGCAAGCGCTAAGCGCGGGCCCGACGTGCTGCCCGCGCGCGCCCAGGGCATCGCCCTGGCCATCAGGCCGCGTGCGGGACGGTGCGCGGCCTGATCGTTGACCAGGTCGCCGGGGCCGACGCCGAGGTCCCTGGCGAGGCCGCCGAAACCCTGGCCGCGGGCCTCCATGGCGGCGCCGAAGATCTCCAGGATCTTGCGCTTGTGATCCTCGATCGTCCGAACGGACAGCTGGCGCGTCCTGGCGATCTGCGCGTCGGTCAGGCCGCGGTCCAGCAGGACCAGGGTCTCCTCCAGGGTGCCGGATAGCCGTATGTCGTGGCAGCGCGCGGCAAGCTCGCGCAGCGCGTCGTGCAGCGCGGCGGTCACGACCCTGCCGTGCCTGCCAGCCTCGTCGATGACCCGGGACAGCGCCGTCAGGTCATAGCTGGCGTATTTGCTGACAAAGGCGACCGCGCCGGCGGCCACGCAGCGGGCCACCGGCTCGGGCCGCTCGTCGGCCGTGTAGACGACGACTCGGTGGCCGAGACCGGCGAGCTGGCGGATCGCGCGCACGCCCTGCAGGACCGCGGTGTCCCCGGTCTGCCGGTTCAGGCACAGGTCGAGTACGAGGACATGGCACGGCTGGCGGTGGATGGCCAGGAACGCCTCCACGCTGGCGTACCCGCCGGCCAGCTCCAGCACCGTGCCAGCCGCGGTGCCGATCGCCTGCCGGTACAGGGGCTCGTCATCAATGAGGACATAGCGCACCGGCTCACCAGGCGCAGCCAGCGGCAGCACCGCGGGCACGGGGGTCATGACAGCGTCCTGGGCACGGTAATGGTCACCAGAGTGCCCGCACCCGGTCCGGATTCGACTGAGCCGCTGCCACCCACCGCCGCGAGCTGCCTGCCCAGCACCTCGGCGACGCCGAAGCCGGGCCTGGTGCTTGCCTGGTCGAAGCCGGGGCCGTCGTCGCGCACCTCCAGGGTCACCCGGTCGGCGTCCCAGCGGACCGTCAGCCCGACGCGCGCGCCGGGAGCGTGCTGTTCCACGTTCGCCAGCGCCGTGTCCAGTGCGATCTCGACCTGGTCGAGGACCTCCCCAGGAAGCTGCCCGTCATGGCCCGCGCCATGGCCGTTGTGCACCGCCAGCGCGGGGTGCGATCGCAGCACCGCCTGCACCCGCTCACCCAGGGTCTGCGGCCCGCCGGTGCCGTCAACCCAGGACCGCAGCCGGTCGTGCCTGGCCAGTGCGGCTGCTGTCATAGCCCGCCTGGCCTCATCGCTGGCCGTGGCGAACTGGTCCAGCCGCAGGTACACCAGCAGGTCGTGCACCAGCGCCCGGCTGCGGTCCTGTTCCAGCTCCGCTACCCGTACCCGAGCGGCGTCCGCCGCGCTGGCCAGCTCCCGCACGAACCGGCACATCAGGAAAGTCAGTGCCGCGAACCCCAGGAAGGCCAGCGAGTTCACCACTGCGGTGCCCCGCCACAAGGCGTTGCCCGACATTGGCACCGCTGTCACCAGCGCGTAAGTCAGTCCGAGCGCCCCCGATACCGCCAGCACCGGCCCCAGCCGCCGCAACGCCGCGCCGGCCAGGACTGCGGTGGTCAGCGTGACCGGGTAGGGCCACATCGTCCACGTGTACATCCCTGCGCCGGCCGTGATATAGACCGGGACCAGCGCCAGCACCACCACGGCGAGCGCTATGTCCGCCCAGGCCTGCCAGCCAGCAGGCGCCAGCGACCGGCGCCTGGCTAGCCCGGCGCCCAGCACCACCGATTCCACGGCCACCGCCGCCATCAGCGCCGCGCTCAGCACCTTGCCGCCTGATTCCGTGAGAGTGCCAGTCGACAGTGCCACTGCCGACTGGGCCAGCACGAAGCCGCGGATACCCAGGAAGGTCCACATCAGCGTGGCGTCGACGGCCGGCCTGACCGGCGCGGACCGGCCGCCGGCGGCTGCACCGCCTCGTCCGATTCTCATGACGTCCAATTCTCAGCCCCGCCCGGCGCGTCCGCACGGAAAGTACCGGGTTTCCCCGGTTCACGGGACGGTGACGGGGCGCAGATCATAGACGCGGCCACGCCAGCCACGCACGGCACCCGTGCAGAGCCGGTGCCACGGCGTGCCGGCTTGTCGTGCCACGGGGTCCCAGAGAAACGGACGAGTCCTTGAACAGATGCAGATGCACTGCAGCCTTCGCGGCGACGGCCGCGCTGGGACTCACATTGGCCGCCTGTTCTTCCAACGGCCTGATAAGCCCCGCGCCCCCTTCTGCCACGGCCGACGCACCAGGCGCTACCCCGGTCTCGGCGCCGGCCGCAGCTACCAGCCAGGCTGCTGCCGTGACCGCGCTGCACGGGATCGTGATGGCCAGCTTTCCTGACCCGGTCGAAGTCCAGCTGCTGGCCCTCGACCCGGCGACCGGAGCGGTCGTCGCTACCCGGACGTTCAACCCGGGGTCGGCAGCGTCGCTCGCCATCTCCATGCTGGACTCTGGCCCCGTCTGGCGCAGTACCTTCAACGCCGACCTCACCGAGGCGGCCGCCACCGGTCCGCAGCAGTCGGACGGCTCAAGTACCGCGGGTTACGTGGACGCGTCCGGCAACTACACGCCGCTCACGTCTACCCCCACCGGGTACTCGTCTGCGCTTGCCAAGACGGGCGTCGGCTTCGCTCCAGACGGCGAGTTCTGGTACATGGTCCCGTCATCGGCAGGCCAGCCGAGCACCTTCGGGACCGTCAATCCCGGCGTAGGACCCTCGTCGGATGCCGTCTACAACGGGCCTACGCCGTATGCCACCTATGCGTCGGGTGCGGAAGAGGCGTATGTGACCCCATCCGGACTGCCGCTGGACGTACTCGGAGCCCAGACCATGCTCTACCTTCCCGGCGGCACCGAGGTCGCCCAGGGAATAGGCTGCCCGGGTTACGAGATCGCCAGGTGGGACCAGATCAACTACAACATGCCATGCGCGCCTCTCGATGGCCCCGCTGACGCCGGTACGTTCATGGTCGCAGCTGTCTCCGCCACGAGCTTCATCACAACGGACAGCGGGCGGACCAACCTCTGGCTGAACGTCATCACCAACGGCTCGGTTCACATCTCGGCGATCCTGCCGGTCACGAACCAGACGGTCAGCAGTGCGGTCGTGAGCCCGGATGGCCAGGACATCGCGTTCCTGACCGGCGGCAACGCCCTTTGGGTGGTTCCGGTAACTGGCGGAACACCGCAGCAGCTCACCCAGTTCGCTGGTCTTGGCACGCAGTTCGGCGGCCTGATGACCTGGCTGCCGTAACGCCGACTGAAGAGCGCGACCCGCCGGGGCTGGCCGCGGGGGTGACAGGTGCTGCCGGTCAGGTGGGGGAACCGGCGGCCGCGCCGGTTTCGCGGCTGGTGTCCCAGCGGGTCAGCGTGCGGTTCCAGTCAAGCGGGACCGTGTAGTCGTCGCCCTGGGCGAGCTCGTCGGCCCAGTCCTCGACGGGCACCCGCCACATCACCTCGAACTCGATCCCGCTCGGGTCCTTGGCGTACAGCGACTTGGACAGCCGGTGGTCGCTCTCCCCCACCAGGGCGCCCGCGTCGAGCAGGTTCTGCCGCACCTGCACCAGATCGGCGAGCGTGCCGACCTCCCAGGCCAGGTGGTAGAGGCCGACCTGGGGCCTGGCGCTCGCGTGGCCGGCGCCGATGTCGAACAGGCCGAGGTCGTGGTCGTTGACCGAGCCGGGTGACCGCAGGAACGCGGCGCGGCCAGCTATCTCCATCCGGACCTCGAAGCCGAGGGTCTGCGTGTAGAAGTCGACTTCGCGCTTCAGACCGTTGACGTACAAGACCGCGTGGTTCAGGCGGCGGACTGCCATGG
>JASHXJ010000415.1 GCA_030043595.1 Trebonia sp. | reverse complement strand
TCTGGATCCGTCACCCACGCCGTCCAACGGCCGATCAACGCCCGGATCTGCCGATGAGCGAGCATTGCGCCCCGCATATTTATGTGCCATTGCACCGCGGTGTACCAACTGGACAGCTGGCGACAAGCGCTAACTGCAAGTGAAGGTCATCCGCAGAGGCACTTTCTCATCCTCTTTTCCGCGGCGCTTCTGGCGTTGGCCCCGCTGGGATTCCTGCAGTTGACTTACGGGGAAACCGGCGTGATTCGCCCATACTGGGAAATATACGTGCTCTGCGCCGGACTGAGCATTCTGTCGATTTACTTGGCGCTCCGCGCCCTGGTACTGGTAAGAGAACACGAGCAGCAGGCGGAAAGCGAGCGGGGAGATTCGCCAGGGACGTCAGCGTTCCGTGGCTCTGAGCAAGACAGCGCGTGCTGGAGTGCGAGTGGGTGTAGTAGCTCTTGCTCTGGTTCCGTGGGTAACCTTCACCTTCGCCGCTGCTGCCCCGTTGCCTGTGGTCTACCTCTGTGGCCCATCATTCAATCACGTAGACTAGTCCGGGCGTCATTATGCCGTGGGAAATCTGATTGGCATCAGTAGCCAGTGGGCCTATATTGCCGAGACGCGCATCAACTCCGCCAGCCGCACTTATTTTGGCAATTATATAGCGGTTATCCCACTCTCGGAAGTTCAGCTTCAGGCCATTGGCAATGACAGCGAATGCAATGATCTTCTCCCCCCAGCGCAGCCACATGGATAATCGCGGGATGTTGGGAGCTCAGCGAACATGCCAACGGGTGATAGGCCGCCATTGCGCGGGACGTCTCCGTGAACGTCCTGTCATCCCGCGATGACGATAGCGCTCAGCCCGCGTCGATCACCTCCTGCTCTCCGGGCGCAGCTGCTGGATTATTAGCTGTCGTGAATATCTGGTGTTTGGGTGCTCAGCACCCGGTTGCCGTCGCCTGATACCGTGACGATAAAGCTGATTCCGTCCGCTCCGTGGAATAGAAATTTCCATGTAGCTTCAGGTGCCATCCGAATCGTGGTAACGGACATCACGACGAAATCAGTGACCGTGGTCTTGATCGCGAGGATACGAGCTTTTTCGTATGCGTCCGGTAGATTGCGAGGCAGCGGCGATCTGCTGAGAGAAGTAGCGGAGACAAGGTTACGGTTTACGCCAATGTAGACGGCGCCGCGAGCACGCGTACACAAGATTTGCCTGAATGGGTAAAGATAGCCTTGCTGATCATTATCCCAGGGAGCATCTTGGTCGGATCCGAATAGTTCGATCACCCACTGTCCGGCCCTGCCGCCACGCTTCATCAAGCCAATTTCTTGCCTCGGAATATCCGGACTCTGCACGTGGTTGACAACTCCCAGGCTGGAAAGAAAGGCTATCTGCCACCGGTGGGGCTCGGCAGTTGACTGCAGCAGGTCCTGAGCCATTTCCAATGCCTCAGCTGCTGTCAGGCCGTCGGGTGCAGGCGCGCCATCCCGTGGTATGTCCCAAATGTGATTTTGCATCGCTCGCATCTGATTGCGAAGGTTGAGGGTCACTCCCCCGGCCACCTCATCGGAATGCACCGACGTGAATGCTGCGTTGAGAATTTCGGACCTCATCCTGGGATGCCGGACGATTCCTGTAACCGCATCCACGCCAACTGTCAGAACGCTTTCGGCTAGCGTCGGGTCAAAGAACGAGACAATCCACGTAGGCACCTCCCAGTATCGCTTATCGCACTCAAGCTTGGTAAGTATGAACAAGTCCTCGCCATGGCCCTTCGCATCTGCGTCCTCGAAAGCTGAACGGACTGCGGCAGATACGGCTACCGGAGAGTCTACGTACTCCTGGATAAGGGGAATCGGACGGAAACAAATGTATCGACGAGAGATATTTCCTACTAGATCCGGATCTTTATTCCTTATAGCATCCCACTCATCCTGGGAAACCATCCCGGGTAGCATATTCAGGTTACAGGAATATGTGATTGCCGAATTCGGCTGAGGTGCTGGATCAGCTCCCAACAGGTAAGATTCTGGCAAGTCGTAAACCTTGCCGTCCATAACCGCGTATGCCTGGATATGCTTCTCGCGCGCGTCGTAGAACTCGGTTATCCACAACCGGCTACTTCCGTCGGTGACGTCCGCGAACTCCCAATCACGGAAGTTAGTCAGGCTATAGAGGATTCCTACACCTTGCTGCGACGCCCCGAACAAATCACCTGCCGGGTTCCGCTCGGCCCGGGCGATCGCTACTGCCTCCTTCGCGGGCAGGAACCTTCTTCTGTCATTGATGCCTTCTATGGCGGCGATGAGTCGCTGCATCGATCGGCGGAAGTCCTGCTTCCGCCGAAAATCTGCGTGCGCCAAGCCAGGCACCGAGGCTGGCGCCCAACTCCGGACGTCTTCCAGCAACGCTGGGAGGACGCGGACTCCAAGCTTCTCCGCAAGCCCAAGTTCACGTCGGACCCAAGCGGACTCCGAGGCTGCTCTTGATACAATTACGACCAAACAGTCCGAAGTTCGAATAGCGAGCTCAATCGCGGAAAGGCTCTCACCCACGCGGAGCTCAGCCTCATCCCGCCACACTTCTATTCCGGCCCTGTCCAGGTCGCCGGCCAGCCTCCGCGCAAAATCCTTGTCTTTAGCGCTGTACGAGAGAAATATTTTCATGTAAGCCTCGTTATCGATCTGATGCCGTGCTTTACCTGACATTCATTCAGGGACTCGCGGGCGCTAGCGTACAGCACGACCGGCCGGGCTTCACGAGCATCCACCTAGTCAACCAGAAATGACCTGAACTGCAACACCCCACGTTGAGAACAGCCTGCTTCCCGGACGGATTGGCTACCGCGCACCATCCGAAAGAACTGGGCCATCGGTATGTATAAAATCATGAAATTCACCTGGGACGAGACGCTAGGGTAGGTAACCCATAGAGCGCATCCGCGGACCTGAACCGGGGCAACCCAGGTCGCGGGCTTGAGCCTGTCGAATAGCCTCCTTAGTACTCCAGCCGGACTTCGTAATCGTGGGGGCCGCGGAACGTCGTGTCACTTCGTGAGTTGCGCCGGCGGGAGCTGGTGTTGGGCGGAGTTGGGTAGCTTCGGGTCGTGGGTTAGTGCTGTGGAGGCGGGCCGAGCAGTTCGTGGCCGTGCCGCGCGGCGGCGCGGGCGAGAGCGGCGGGATCGACGGGCGCGGGGTCCGGGAGCCGCCGCTGGCGCGCGGGTTCGCCCGCGTCGGCTGCGAAGTGCTCGAACCCGGCTGGCGTGGTGATCTGCAGAGCCCGCAGCGGCTCGTCGGCGCCGACGATGAAGGTGTGCGGCAGCCCCGCGGGCAGCAGCACGAAATCACCAGGCCCGGCCTGGAGGGCCTGGCCGTCGCAGCGGAACTCGGCGGTGCCGGACAGCAGGTAGAACATCTCGTCCTCGTCCAGGTGCCGGTGCAGGGGCGGGGCGGAACCGGCCGGGTGGACGAACTCGGCGACCGTGAGGCGGCCGCGGGTGTCGGACCCGGTCGCCTTGAAGGTGACGAGGTTGCCGAGGAACCAGAACGTCTCGCCCTCGGTTTCGCGGCGGAGGTAGGGGCGGGCGGGCGGTGCCTGAGACATAGCGGTTCTCCCCGGTTGAGTCGACATGAGCCTGGTTCATAGTCTGCGTGCGCCAGCTGGCTGTCCAGCCCGGTGCGGCTGGCCTGCCACCTGCCTGACCCTGCCAGCCGCCTGACATCCCAGCCAGCGGTCGTGATCTTCATGGCTGGCGGGCTTGCCGGTGGTAGTGGCAGGTTCTGGCCTGGTGCTGGTGGCGACGCCGCAAGGCCGGCCATCGCAGGCGGCGCCGGGCGTCGGTGACCGGGCCGGGTCTACGCTGAGCGCAGCGGCCACCGCCGGATTGTCCTGAGTCATCACAAACCATGATCATCAAACGGTGGCCGTCTCCGCGTCCAATAGCCCCGCACTGCCAGGTCACGAAGTCCGGCTGGAGTACTAGGCCCTGGCCGCCATGCGGAAGACATGGCATTCGCTTTGCGCAGTATTTCCAGTTTGCCGGGAGTCTCGATTTCGAGCTCGACCATCCGAAGCCATGGAGTGAAATCACTCATTATCAGGAGCTGCCATTCCGCTGGCTCGTGGTATACCAGCCTGCGTAGCCAGCCTTTACTGCCCCATAGCAGCCAATGCCGTCATCGCCGCTTATTACTGAAGGCAGCGGCGGTCGCCGCCGCTTTTCGCTAGCTGCCCGGGCAGGGCGTTCTGCTGTGACTTGATCAACCCACAGGGCAAACCCTAGCGGCACAGCCGGACGGGCTGGTAGATACTGACAGTATGACGGGACATCAGGCGGTGCCGGATGGAGCGGGCCCGGCTCGGCGGCCGAACAGGATACCCCGGGTATGGAACATCCCAGCTCGAAACCGTGCGTTCACCGGCCGTCGGGAACTACTCCTCGACGTGCGGAAGCGATTCCTGACCGAAGATGTGGCAGACGTGCAGGTCTTTACCGGGATAGGCGGAGTAGGCAAGACCCAGCTGGCTGTCGCGTACGCTTACCAATTTGCCTCGGCTTACGATTTTGCCTGGTGGATCAATGCGGCGCAGCCCGCTTTGATTGGTGAACAGTTCGCGACGCTGGGCAGCGGCCTCGGATGCATTGAGGAAGCCGGAACAGTTACTGAAGCGGTGCGGGCTATCATTCTCGCCGAACTGCGGGATCGCGGGCGCTGGCTGCTGGTCTTCGACGACGTCCAGGACCCTGCGCACGTCAGAGAGTGGCTGCCTGGCGGCAACGGGCACGTCCTGATCACTTCCCAGCGAGGAGACTGGGTCGAGACCGCCGTGCCGGTCGAGGTTGGTGTGCTTACCCGGCGGGAGTCAGTTGACATGCTGCGGCACCGGGATAGCGCCCTCAGTGATGCCGACGCGGACCGGCTAGCCGGTGCGCTCGGTGATCTCCCGCTGGCGATCGCGCAGGCTGCCGAGTACATGGCCGCGACCGGGGGCAGGCCCGCCGAAGAGTACCTCCACCTGCTCAGGACCCGTGCGGGGCAGATCCTGGACCGGGGCCAGCCACAGACGTACCCGCGGACGCTGGCCGCGGCGACGCACCTCAGCTTCGACCGGCTCGAGAAAGACGATCCGGCTGCCGCCGCATTGGCAACCCTGTGCGCCTTCCTAGCCCCTGAGCCGCTTCCCGACGAGTTCTTCCGTACCGGCGCTAGCGCCCTGCCCCCCGAGCTGCGCCTGCGTGCCAGCGACCGACTGGCCTGGGGCGAAGTCCTGCGCCAGTTGCGGTCGCTTGCCCGGATAGATCAGGGCGCGATCCAGATGCACCGCCTTACTCAGCTCATCCTGCGCGATCGTCTCAGCCCTCACCAGATAGCTCAGGCTCGCAGCAGCGTCGAGGCGCTGCTCGTCGCCAGTAATCCCGGCGACCCGGGCAATCCGGCTGACTGGCCTACCTGGGTACCGTTGATGCCGCACCTGCTCGCCGCCGACCTCGCCGGCACCGCCAGCCCGGAGCTTCGTGAGCTGGCCTGCAACGGCTGCGCCTACCTCCTGGCGCGCGGTGACACCGCTGACGCCCGCGATCTTGCCGGTGAACTGCGTGACCGCTGGCGTCAAAGGCTCGGCACCGACGACCCGGATACCTTGCTGATCACCCACTACCTGGCGAGGTCCCTGCGCGAGCTTGGCGACCTGCAAACCGCCCGGGAGCTGGACGAGGACACCCTGGACCGGCGACGCCGGCTGCTCGGCGACGATAACCGCGCGACGCTGAGCTCCGCGAGCAGCCTGGCTATCGTGCTGAGCAGGCAAGGCGACTTGCTGGCTGCGCGGGACGTGGACGAGGACACGCTGCGGCGCCGCCGTCGCGTCCTGGGGCCTGACGATCCTGACGCGCTGGCGTCGGCCAGCAACCTTGCCGCCGACCTGAGCGATCTGGGCGAATTGGAAGAAGCCAGGGATCTGTACGCGGACACGCTGAAGCGATGCCACCGCGTCCTGGGCGAGAATCACCCCGATACCGTGAAAAACGCGATGAACCTGGCCATTACCTTGACCAAACTCGGCGATGTCCAGGCGGCGCGGCCCCTGGCCGAGGACGCCGTGCGCCGGCTCCGGCTTATGCAAGGCGAGAACCACCCCGACACCCTCATGACCATCAGTAATCTGGCGGAAATCCTGCGGGAGATCGACCGCGAGCTGCCCGCTGCCAGGGAGCACGCACGGTATGCCATGGACGGCCTGCGCCGCGTACTGGGGGCGGACCACTCTTACTCGCTGAGCGCGGCCGGCAATCTGGCCGAAGTCCTGCGCAGATCGGGTGAGCTCGCCGATGCCAGAACACTCGCCGAGGACACCCTGGCGCGCCAGCGCACGGTGCACGGGGAGGATGACCCGAGGACCGCGGAAACCGAGCGAACACTTGCTGACATCCTGTCCGATCTGGCACGGCGAAGCCGTGCTTCTTGATTGAGCGCTGGGTAGTGAGGGGCATGCCGTGACCGCCGGAGGGATAAGCCGGGGCAGGACCGTCTCGCGGGTTTACCGCTCGCTAATCGCCGTGGTAATGGCGGGATTGCTGTTCTGCGTGGCCTGGCTGGCCGCGTCCGCGGCAGATGCCGGCTCGGCGGGGCACGTGTCCAGTCAGGTACGGCCGCCGAGGCCGCCCGCCAGCCGGGTTGCTCCCGCGAAAGTGAAGGCTCTGCGGACAGCGATATGGCGGACGGTGGGCCACTCCCGTGCCGCGTCAAGCGTGCAGTCCGTGTGCAACCCGACAGGGACGGCGGCGGGCAACTGTGACGGTTTCTCTGTCGCCATCTCAGGCGACACGGCCGTCGTCGCGGCCCCAGGAATAAATCACAAGGCTGGCACCGCGGTAGTCTTCAGGTTCGTCCACTTGCGCATTGGCGGACTGCATCCGCAGGCGTCATGGGTCCGCGAGGCGACACTGCCTGACCCGCGCGAGATACGTGATGACGAATACGCGTGGGCGGTGGCCGTCTCCAGCACGAGCGCTGGTACCTATATCGCGGTGGGCGGTAACGACAATAACGGCAAACGCGACTATGTCTACGTGTATACGGGGTCAGGTAAGAGCTGGCACCTGCAGGCGCAGATCAGCGACCCTGGGTTTTCGTACGAGGACATGTTCGGCGACGCGCTGGCGATATCCGCCACTACCCTCGTCGTCGGCGCCTCATGTTTCGACTACAACAGCGGCGCCGCCTACATCTACCAGCGGTCAGGATCACGCTGGGTCCTGCAGGCCAGCATGAAGGACCCACTCGACAGGGAATACGACAGTTTCGGTGAGGCGGTCGCGGTATCGGGTAACAACGTGCTCATCGGCGCCGACGGCGAGGCTTACCTGTATACCCAGACCCCGAAGCACACGTGGCCGATGACGACCACGCTCTACAACCCGGTCGACCCGATGGACAATTACGGCAATTCTCTGGCCATGTCGGGATCCACGATCATAGTCGGCGCCCCCGGCGGCCCGCCCGGCGATCTGCCTGGCCAAGATCCGCTCATTCCCGGGGCGGCTTACCTGTTCACGAAGACCGGAACGCAGTGGCTCCTGACTGGCAAGCTCACTGCCCCCGCTCATGCCAGCGGCGATGAGTTCGGTTTCTCGGTCGCCATGACCGCCACGAACATAATAGTCGGGATGCCGATCTACGGCCCCAAGACCAACTGCGGAACCGCCTTTGTGTATAAGCCGTCTGGCAGCACATGGGCGCTGCAGCAACAGCTGACAGACCCCATTTGCGCAGCGGGGGCAAGTTTCGGCTACGCCGTGGCGCTGTCCGGCCGTGCCGCGGCCGTTGGAGCTCCAGGACTGAACGGATACCAAGGGGCAGCCTACGAGCTGCTGATCTCTTGAGCGAGGTGGACAGATGAACCAGCGCTGGCCGGTGGCCGCCGCGTTCCGCTGGGCAATCGGGCTGGCCGTGGCGTCATCGCTGTCTGCGGCGTCCCTGCTGACCGGGCCCGCAGCCGGGGCAACCCCGAATCCCGCGCGATCGCCAGGGCCTGACGCGAGCACGGGCCCGCTGGCCGCGCCGCGCAACCTCGTCGGTTCCGCCGTCGCCATCTCGGGCGACACTGCCGTCGTCGGCGCCCCTGGCGTGAGTTCCGACACCGGGGTGGCCTACGTGTACGTGCGCTCCGGCCAGACCTGGAAAAAGCGGGCGACGCTGACCGATCCACGGCATGCCCCGGGCGATTACTTCGCCGGGGCGGTTGGGATCTCAACCGCGAATTCGGTTACGTACCTGGTGGTCGGCGATGGGACTGGCAACGTCGCGTATGTCTACACCGGTTCGGGCGGAACATGGCGCCTGAAGCAGACGCTGAAGGACCCGGGTACCTCGAGCGCCGATAGTTTCGGCGGTTCCCTGGCTATATCAGGCACGACGCTCGTCATCGGTTCGCCCGGCGTGGGCTACGACTTTGGTGACGCCTATATCTACGGACTCTCCGGATCCCGCTGGACTCTGCAGGCGCGCTTTACTGATCCGGCGGGCAAGCCCCTCGACCTGTTCGGCCGGTCAATGGCCATAGCGGGGCCGGTTGTGCTCATTGGCGCCGTCGGCGTGAGTTACGCCTACACGCAGACCTCCGCACACAGCTGGTCGCGTACCGCGACGATTCCCAATCCGGGTGCTAAGAAAGACAATTTCGGCGCGGCCATAGCGGCCGTCGGCACGACTGCCGTGATCGGCGCGCCTGGCGACGTACCGGGACCTTTCACCCTCAGCCCGGGGACCGCGTACGTCTACACGATGTCACGGGGCAGCTGGACGAAGCGGCAGACACTGCCAGTGCCCGGGAAGGGAGACTTCTTCGGGTATTCAGCCGCCATGGCGGGCGACAGGATGCTGATCGGCATGCCGTGGTACGGCAGCACCGTATGCGGAGCCGTCTTCGAGTACACGCTCTCCGGCGGCAGCTGGAGTGAGCGCGACCGGCTGGCGGCCCCCGGCTGCGCCGGCGGAGACCAGTTCGGCGACACGCTGGCGCTCGCGGGAACTACCGCGGTCATCGGAGCCCCGAACGAGAACGTGGAAGCAGGCGCGTTCTACATACAGACCGTTCCCTGACGCGGCTCCGTCGGCGGCCGCGCCACCCCGGCTTTCACGGGGCTTCTCCGGGCATGGCTACGCTTGAACGGAAGCGAAGGGAGAGCGCGTGTACCGCTGGTACGGCCTGGGTGATGTGCCCGCAGGGTGGGGGCAGTCCGTCGTCACGATCGGCGAGTTCGACGGCGTGCACCGTGGCCACCAGCGCATAGTGGCCCGCGCGGCGCAGCTCGGCAGGGAGCGGCACCTGCCGGTCGTGGTGATCACCTTCGACCCGCACCCGGACGAGGTCATCCGCCCGGGCAGTCATCCGCCGTTCCTGTGCTCGGCCCGCCGCCGCGCGGAGCTGCTCGCCAGCCTCGGCGCCGAAGCCCTCTGCGTGCTCCCGTTCACGCTGGAGTTCTCCCGGCTTGACCCCGACGAGTTCGTGCGCACCGTTCTTGTCGAGCGGATGCACGCGGTCGCGGTCGTCGAAGGTGAGGATTTCCGGTTCGGCCACAAGGCCGCCGGCGATGTCCAGCTGCTCGCGAAGCTTGGCGAGAAGTACGACTTCACGACCGAGGGCCTGCCGCTGCTCGTCGCCGAAGGCGCGACGGTCTCGTCGACCTCGATCAGGCAGCTGCTGGCGGCCGGGGACGTGTCGGGCGCGGCGAAGCTGCTCGGCCGCCCGCACCGGGTCGAAGGCGTCGTGGTCAGGGGCCATCAGCGCGGCCGCGCCCTCGGCTTCCCGACGGCCAACCTCGAGATGCCGCCGCACACCGCCGTCCCCGCCGACGGCGTGTACGCGGGGTGGCTGGCCAGCCTGGACACCGACGGCCGTGACGTGCAGCGGTGGCCGGCGGCGATCTCCATCGGCACCAACCCGACGTTCGGGGAGGGCGAGCAGACGGTGGAGGCGTACGCCCTGGACCGCGATGACCTCGATCTGTACGGCGTGCACGCGGCGATCGACTTCACCGCGCGGCTGCGCGGCACGCTCCGCTTCGACTCGGCCGCCGCCCTCGTCGAGCAGATGTGCCACGACGTTGCCGAAGCCCGGAAGCTCACCAGGTAGGCCGCTTCCGCCAGCCTGGAGCAGGCAGGTCCGCACGCGTGGTACTGTGAAACGCTGCCGGTACGGACCGGCGGGGATGTGCTGCACCCTCAGGCGGCCGTCCCACGGGGAAACCACCAAACCATGTTCCTAAGGAGCCACGTGCCGCTCGACGCCGAAGTCAAGAAGCAGATCTTTGCGGAGTACGCGACCAGTGAGGGTGACACCGGTTCGCCGGAAGTCCAGATCGCGCTCATGACCCGCAGGATCAACGACCTGAACGAGCACCTGAAGGTGCACCAGCACGATCACCACAGCCGTCGCGGCTTGCTGCTGCTGGTGGGCCGCCGCCGTCGGCTGCTGACCTACCTGCGCAACACGGACATCACCCGCTACCGCACGCTGATCGAGCGTCTGGGCCTGCGCAGGTAACGAGGCCCGTCATCGCCGGGGCTGGGCGTGCTGGACCCGGTGACTCCGGGCCGGTAACGTTGGCTCTGGCCCGCGTGATAACAGAAGAGAAGCAATAACACACATCCCGTAGCCCCCGGCCCGAGCGCCTGGGCCGGTCCTCGGTAGTGGTCCCCGGGTCCCCGCCGCGTTGTGCGGCATCGTCACCAGCGCGACGCAGCGCGAAAGCGACCCAAGACCCGAGGGCTTCGATCGAAGACCGGCCGGCGTCCCCGCTGGAGCAAACTAGCCTGTAACACTCCGAATACACAGCGGGCGCGCCAGAGCCGACCATGGCACGGCGGCGGGTGGGTGCGGGATATACCGCAAGGAGGTCTCACCCGTGAAGGGTGTGAAAAGTGCCGAAGCCGTCATTGACAACGGCGAGTTTGGCGTACGCAAAATCAGGTTCGAGACGGGCAGGCTGGCCCGTCAGGCGTCGGGTTCGGCACTGGCCATCCTCGACGACGAGACCGTCGTCCTGTCCGCCACCGTCGCGAGCAAGCAGCCGAAGGAAGGCCTGGACTTCTTCCCGCTGACCGTCGACGTGGAGGAGCGGATGTACGCGGCGGGCCGGATTCCCGGCTCGTTCTTCCGGCGTGAGGGCCGCCCGTCAGAGGACGCGATCCTCACCTGCCGGCTCATCGACCGGCCGCTGCGCCCGAGCTTCGTCAAGGGCCTGCGTAACGAGATCCAGATCGTCGAGACGATTCTGGCGCTTGACCCGCAGGACATGTACGACGTCGTGGCGATCAACGCCGCGAGCATGTCCACCCAGCTGGCGGGCCTGCCGTTCTCCGGCCCGATCGGCGGGGTGCGGGTCGCGCTGATCAAGGACCAGTGGGTCGCGTTCCCGACGTACGAGCAGCTTGGGCAGGCGACGTTCGACATGGTGGTCGCCGGCCGGGTGCTCGATGACGGCGATGTCGCGATCATGATGGTCGAGGCGGAGTCCACGCCGGAGACGCTTAAGCTGCTCGCGGACGTGGAGACGTCCGGCGCGGTCGCGCCCGACGAGGAGACTGTCGCCGAGGGGCTCGAGGCCGCCAAGCCGTTCATCGCGGCGCTGTGCGAGGCGCAGAAGATCCTCGCCGCCGAGGCGGCCGAGGCGGGCATCAGCCCGGCGGTCACCGCCGACTTCCCGGTTTTCGCCGACTACACCGAGGACGTGTACGAGGCGGTCAGCAACGCGGTCTCCGACGAGCTCGCCAAGGCGCTGACGATCGCGGGCAAGCACGACCGCGAGGCCGAGCAGGACCGCGTCAGGGCCCTGGCGATCGAGCGGCTCGCCGAGCACTTCGGCGAAGGGGGCCGCGAGAAGGAGATCAGCGCCGCCTTCCGCAGCCTGACCAAGAAGCTCGTGCGGGAGCGGATCATCCGGGACGGCCTGCGCATCGACGGCCGGGGCCTGACCGACATCAGGCCGCTGGCCGCAGAGGTCGGCGTGCTGCCCCGCGTGCACGGCAGCGCGCTGTTCGAGCGCGGCGAGACGCAGATCCTGGGCGTGACCACGCTGAACATGCTCCGCATGGAGCAGATGATCGACACGCTCAACCCCGAGCGCACCAAGCGCTATATGCACAACTACAACATGCCGCCGTACTCGACCGGCGAGACCGGCCGCGTCGGCTCGCCGAAGCGCCGCGAGATCGGCCACGGCGCGCTCGCCGAGCGCGCGATCATCCCGGTGCTGCCGGCCCGCGAGGAGTTCCCGTACGCGATCAGGCAGGTCTCCGAGGCGATCGGCTCCAACGGCTCCACCTCGATGGGGAGCGTCTGCGCGTCGACCATGTCGCTGCTCGCCGCGGGCGTGCCGCTGAAGGACATGGTCTCCGGCATCGCCATGGGCCTGATCAACGAGGGCGGCCAGTACGTCACGCTCACCGACATCCTCGGCGCGGAGGACGCGTTCGGTGACATGGACTTCAAGGTGGCCGGCACCGAGCAGGTGATCACGGCGCTGCAGCTGGACACCAAGCTGGACGGCATCCCCGCCTCGGTGCTCGGCGCGGCCCTCAAGCAGGCGCGCGCCGCGCGGATGACGATCCTGGGCGTGATGCGCGAGGCCATCACCGAGCCCGCGGAGATGTCGCCGTACGCCCCGCGGATCATCACCCTGAAGGTCCCGGTGGACAAGATCGGCGAGGTCATCGGCCCGAAGGGCAAGATGATCAACTCGATACAGGACGACACGGGCGCCGAGATCACGATCGAGGACGACGGCACGATCTACGTCGGCGCGACCGACGGCCCGTCCGCCGAGGCCGCCCGGTCCGCGATCAACGCCATCGCCAACCCGCACGTCCCCGAGGTCGGCGAGCGGTTCCTTGGCACGGTCGTGAAGACGACGGCGTTCGGCGCGTTCCTGTCCCTGCTGCCCGGCAAGGACGGGCTGCTGCACGTCACGCAGATCCGCAAGCTGCACGGCGGCAAGCGGATCGAGAACATCGACGACGTGATCCACGTGGGCGACAAGATCCAGGTGGAGATCCGCGAGATCGACGACCGCGGCAAGCTGTCGCTGGTCCCGGTCGAGGTGCTGGAGCGCGAGGCGGCCGGCGAGGACCTGTCGGGCGGCGACTCGCACGGCGACCGCGGCGATCGCGCGGACCGTCCGCCCCGCGACCGCGGCGACCGGGACCGGGGCGATCGCGGTGACCGTTATGACCGCGGGGACCGCGGGGACGGTGACGGTTCCCGCCGCACCCGGCACCGCCCTCGTGGGCACCAGCAGTAAATGGGTACCGAACGAGCCGTTAGTTCCCCTCCAGCCGGCAGTACTGCGGCTGGGGGGGCTCCGGAGGGGGACACCCCCCAGGTCCGCAAGTCGGTTCTTCCGGGCGGCCTGCGCGTCGTGACCGAGTTCCTGCCCGCCGTGCGTTCGGTGGCGCTGGGCATCTGGGTCGGCGTCGGGTCCCGGGACGAGGACACCTCCCACGCGGGCGCCACGCACTATCTTGAGCACCTGCTGTTCAAGGGCACCCGCAAGCGCACCGCGCTGGAGATCTCGTCGGCGATGGACGCGGTGGGCGGCGAGATGAACGCGTTCACCGCCAAGGAGTACACGTGCTACTACGCGCGTGTGCTCGACGCCGACCTGCCGCTGGCGATCGACGTCCTGTCCGACATGGTGACCGCGTCGCTGATCGAGCCGCGGGACGTGGACGCCGAGCGGAACGTGGTCCTGGAAGAGATCGCGATGAACGAGGACGACCCGTCGGACTCGGTGCACGAGGCGTTCACCGCGCACCTGTTCGGCGACACGCCGCTCGGCCGGCCGATCCTCGGGACCGTGGACTCGATCAACGCGATCACCAGGGGGCAGATCCACGAGCACTACCTGGCCAGGTACACGCCGCCGCACCTGGTGGTCGCGGCGGCCGGCAACCTGGACCACGACACGGTCGTGGCGGGCATCGCGGCGGCGTTCGGGCCGGTGCTTTCCGGCGCGCCGGAGGCGGTCCCGGCCGCGCCGCGGCTGCGCGGCTCCGCCGGGCTGGCCGGCGGGTACGGCCCGGCGGCCGGCACCGGAGTGAAGCTCGTGTCCCGGTCCATCGAGCAGGCCAACCTCGTGCTCGGCTGCGAGGGGCTGTCCCGGACCGACGACCGCAGGTTCGCGCTCGGGGTGCTGAACGCCGCGCTCGGCGGCGGCATGTCGTCCCGGCTCTTCCAGGAGGTGCGGGAAAAGCGCGGCCTGGCGTACTCGGTCTACAGCTTCTCGGCACAGCATGCCGACACCGGGCTGTGGGGGATCTACGCCGGCTGCCTGCCGTCCAAGGCCGACGAGGTGCTGTCGATCGGCGCCGACGAGGTGGCCAAGGTTGTCGCGGACGGCCTGTCCGACGCCGAGCTCGCGCGCGGCAAGGGCCAGGTCCGCGGCGGGATCGTGCTCGGCCTGGAGGACCCGTCCTCGCGGATGACCCGGCTCGGCAAGTCCGAGCTGGTCTACCCCAGGCTGGAACCGGTCGACGAGGTGCTCGCCGCGATCGACGCGGTCACGCACGAGGACGTGCGCGCGATCGCCGGGGAGATCCTCACCCGGCCCAAGGCACTGGCCGTGGTCGGCCCCTTCGACGACCCCGACGCGTTCGCCGGTGCCCTCAGCTGACGCGGGGCGTCGCCGCCCTAACGCCCTGGGTCACCTGTGCTAACATGAGCCAGCCTATTTGGCTTTTCGGCCGGATCGGCGCTTTCCCGCTCAGTATAAGGATATCGATATCACTCGATAATGGTGAGCATAATGGCAGATAGCGTGCACGAAGGACCACTCCTGCTTTCCCAGATCCGGGACTTGCGGGACGTTCCGATATCCAGAGTTCGGGCAACATATGCCGACGAAGTAGATGCAATCGTCGGCCGCCTGGTCGAGTCAGCGACCGTGCCGTCCAAGCCTGCGGTATCTTCCTTCAGCTCTGCTATCTGACCCCAGTGGGCACCTTTGTGCCGTTCCGCCAGTTCGTGCTGAAGGTCCATAGCCGGTGCGACCTGGCATGCGATCACTGCTACATGTACGAGCACGCCGACCAGAGCTGGCGCGCGCGTCCTCGTGCCATGTCCGCCGCAACGGCCAGGCAGGCAGCGCGGCGTATCGCCGAGCACGCGCGGGCCCACGATGTGAGCGCGGTCAGCGTCGTGCTGCATGGCGGGGAGCCGCTGCTCGCCGGGCACGAGGGGCTGGCCGCCGTGGCGCGCGCGGTCCGCGCCGGCTTGGGTGAGCGCTGTGCCGTTGATTTGCGCGTCCACACGAACGGAATGGTGCTGGACCCGCGTTTCTGCCAGCTCTTCCGTGAATTTGACATCAAGGTCGGCATTTCCCTGGACGGGGATCGTGCCAGCAATGACAGGCACCGGCACTATGCGGACGGCAGGGGCAGCTACGACAAGGCCGTCGCCGCCATTGACATGGTGCGGCGTGAAATCCCCGACCTGTACGCGGGGCTGCTCTGCACTATCGATGTGCGCAACGACCCTGTCGTGGTCTACGAGGAACTGATCAGGCACCGTCCGCCGGCGATAGATTTCCTGCTGCCGCACGCTACCTGGGACAATCCGCCTTACCGCCACGGCGAGACCGCCTACGCGGACTGGCTGATCGCGATCTTTGACCGGTGGCAGGCCGATGGCATGCCGGTTCCTGTCCGGATGTTCGACTCGGTCATCAGGACCGCGCACGGCGCCGCGAGCCTCACCGAATCGCTTGGCCTTGAGCCAGCCGATTTGCTGGTGATCGAGAGCGACGGTGCCATTGAGCAGGCAGATTCCCTGAAGACCGCGTACGATGGCGCCCCGGCCACGGGCTTTGACGTGTTCGGCGCCGCCCTGGACGCGGTGGCGGGGCACCCGGGAATCGTCGCGCGCCAGCGCGGAATCCATGGTCTGTCCGCCGAATGCCAGGAATGCCCGGTAGTGTCAACGTGCGGCGGCGGGCTGTACGCCCACCGCTACCGCACGGGATCAGGGTTCGGCAATCGCAGTGTCTACTGCGCTGACCTGCGGAAGCTGATCGAGCACATCCGATCAAGGACCGGCTATCCGATGCACACTATCTCCGGCGGGACGCTGGACCTGCTGGCGAGCGGGTACGGCGACCGCGCTGCCGTCGCGAGCCTTGAGGAAGCCCAGCAGACGCTGCGCCGCGCGCTGCTCGCGGCTATCCCGCGCAATGCCGCCACCGCGCAGGCCTGGTCGGTGATAGGCCAGGTAGACGACGCCAGCCGGCGGTCCCTCGACGAGGTGCTTCGCTATCCCTTCCTTCGCGTGTGGGCGGCACAATGCCTGCGCGGCGGCGCGGAAGCAGGCTATCTGGCGGCGGTGGCCGCCTCGGCGGCCATACGCGCGGGAGTGGACGCGGCGCTGTGGCTGCCGGTCCGCGCGGGTCTCGTGCACCTGCCCGCGCTGGGCAGCTGGCTGGTCGACAAGACGGCGGACTGTGTACGGATCGACATCCACGGCGGCGGCTACGAGCTAGCCGCCCGCGGTACCCTGCTGCCGGTCCGGACGCTGACCGCAGGGACGAAAGCCGTCGTCCTCGATGACCTTGACCCGCACCGCGACTGCTACGGATGGCCGACCGCCTCGCGCCTGGACGACAGCCAGCTGCAGGCGTGGCAGCGCGCGTTCGGTGCCGCCTGGAGCCTTATCGAGCGCGACTACCCCGCTTACGCACCAGCGCTGTCAGCCGGGCTGACCGCTATCGTGCCGCTGGCGCCGGCCGAGCGAGGTCGTCACGTCAGCGCCGCCGCGAGGCACGCCTTTGGCGCTGTGGCGATCGCGCTGCCGGATGACGCGGCGGTGCTCGCCCTGCTGATGCTCCACGAGTACCAGCACGTCAAGCTCGGCGCTGTCCTCGATCTGCTCGACCTGTCTGATCCGGCCGATACCGGCCTGTACTACGCGCCCTGGCGCGACGACCCGCGGCCGCTCGAAGGACTGCTCCAGGGGGCGTACGCGCACGTCGCGGTCGCTGACTACTGGCGGGTCCGGTGCTCGGCGCGCACGGACACCGAAGAATCGATCGCCGCTGCCGCGGCATTCGTGCAGTGGCGGGACGAGGTGCTCGACGTGATCGAGACCATGCTCGGCTCGGGTTCGCTGACGCCGCTCGGGCAGCGCTTCGCGGACGGCATGCGGCGCACGGTGCGCGGCTGGCTGGATGTGCCGGTCCCGGACGCGGCGCTCGATATCGCGGCCGGGGCCGCGCGGCGGCATCGCCGGGCATGGCTGAAGGCCCACGGCCAGGAGGTTGCCAGTGGGCGCGGTTAGCGCTGTCGCCACCACCAGCTCGCTGGCCAGGGACCTGCGCGAGCTGGGCGTGGACCACGGCCAGTCGGTCCTGCTGCACGCGTCCATGCGCAGCCTGGGCACGGTTGACGGCGGGCCGGCCGCCGTGGTAGCCGCGTTCCGCGAGGCGCTCGGACCCCGGGGCACGCTCGTGGTCCCCGCGATGACCATGGACAACTCGGACACCTCACGCGAGCATCTTCGGCGCGTGCAGGGAATGACCCGCCGCGAGCAGTGGCATTACCGCCGCCGTATGCCCGCCTTCGACCCGCTGACCACTCCGGGAACAGGAATGGGAGTGATCGCCGAGCACGTTCGCACCAGTCCCGGAGCCGTCCGCAGCGCTCACCCGCAGTCCTCCTTCGCGGCGGTTGGCGGCAGGGCCTCGTTGTTCATGGGCCGCCACAAGCCCGGCTGCCACCTCGGAGAGGACTCGCCGCTGGCGGCGCTGTACGAGGCCGACGCGAAGATCTGCCTGCTCGGTGTCGGATATGACGCATGCAGCGCGTTCCATCTGGCCGAATACAGGTACACTGCGCACCCCCCGCGCCGTCGCTACGGATGTGTCGTCAAGCGAAACGGGCGGGCCGAATGGCGGCATTACAGGGATGTAATTCTGGACGACGGCGAATTCGGCCAGCTAGGGGCCGATCTGGAAGTCATGTGCAGCCATATCGGGAAGGGCCAGGTCGGTGCGGCCGCCGCGACGCTGATCCCGATCCGCGAGGCCGTCGACTTCGCGACGACATGGCTAGCCGAGCACCGGATGCGTCACAGCTGAGGGAAGGATGACAATCAGCGCGACGCTATACCGCTGCACCCGCATCTTCCCTTATATTTCAAGCAGATAGGGGGAAAGCATGACCGAGGTGGTATCCGGGACCGCGGATACCAGGCCGTACTTCTTCCTCAGCTACGCGCATGCCAAATACAAGGCGCAGGGCAGTCCCGGATCTTTGGTCCGGCAGTTCTTTGAAGATCTCCGCGGGCACGTCGAAGAGCTCACCTCTGCCGTGGTCCCTGGTTTCATGGACGCGGATATCCCGCTGGCGGAGCCGTGGTCCGATGAGCTGGCCACAGCGCTCGGCCGGTGCCGGGTTTTCGTCCCGGTGATCAACGCTGGGTACTGCGATAGAGCATGGTGCGGCAAGGAGTGGGGAGGGTTCGCCCAGCGTCTGCAACCGAGCGCATCGGACGGGAAGCTCCCCGCCGCCATCGTGCCGGTGTGGTGGATGCCGCGCAAGAAGATCGTGCTGCCGTCCTCGATCCGGCATTTGCAGCTGGATCCGCCGTCTGGGCTCTTTCCCGCCGAGTACACGGACCAGGGGCTCTATTCGCTGATCATCAAGCGGGTGGACGAGAAGAAGTACAAGTCCCTCTACCGGGACGCTGTATTGCAGCTGGCGCAACTCGTGGTGGAAGCCGGCCAGGTGACCAAGCTGCCGGACGGCCCGCCGGTGGCCTGGGACACCGCGCCGAATATCTTCGCCGAGCACCAGGCCCGGCACGCCATGCACAGGATCCGGGTGCGGGTCGCGGCGTATCCGACGATCATCCCGGCTGGTGCGAAACCGCGTGAGCCGGCCCGCGCCACGCTCAATTATTACTACGGGTACGCGATGCGCGAATGGACGCCGTACCGGAGCGACAGCGACACAACGCTGATCGTGGGTGCCGCGGAAGCGGTGATAAGCAGGCTCGGACACCACGCGCTCGTCGATCCGCTGGACGACCCGGTGGTTCCTGCGCCGAAACCGTCGCCGACGGTCCTGCTCGTGGATCCCTGGGCGCCCGGCGTGCCCGAGGTCGCTGCCAAGCTGCGTGCCATCGACAGGAGGCCGCTTCCCGTCGTGGTGCCGTGGAACGAGAAGGATGAGGAGACTGTCAAGGAAGGGCCGCGACTGGCGAGAAACCTCGGCCAGGCGCTGCGGCGCAGCCTCGCGCTCACGGGTTCCGCGGGCCGGGTGCCGACCCTCAAGGCCTTTACCGACGTCGACTTCCCGAAGGCGGTCAACGAAGCGATTGCGCGATACCTGAAGACGGCGCCGACGTACCCGCCTGTGCAGCCGTCGCCGATGGGCCGCCCAAGCCTGCGGCCCGAACTGTAAGTACCGGGGGAGACAGATGGACGGGTCCAGCGAAGGCACGATAGTCACGTTCTATAGCTACAAGGGCGGGACCGGGCGGACCATGGCCCTGGCTAACGTCGCGTGGATCCTGGCACAGGGGGGCAAGCGGGTTCTGGCGATCGACTGGGACCTGGAGTCTCCCGGATTGCACAAGTTCTTCCAGCCGTTTCTGCAGCCCGATATCATCGCGGCCGCCTCAGGGATAACCGATCTCATCAGCGATTATTCGTGGGCAGTCACGTCGCAGGAGATTACGCGCCGGGCAGACTGGCATCTCGAATATGCGCGGATCGTGCCGCACGCGGTCTCGCTCGACTGGAAGTTCGACGGCGCCGGGGAGCTGTATTTCGTCTCAGCCGGGCGGCAGAACCGCGAGTATTCGACGCTGATCTCCTCGATGGACTGGGACAACTTCTACGAGCGCCTTGGCGGCGGCCAGTTCTTCGAGGCGCTGCGCGCCGACATGAAGCAGAACTACGACTACGTGCTGATCGACAGCCGCACTGGCCTGAGCGATATCGCGGATATCTGCACCGTCCAGATGCCCGACGTGCTTGTCGACTGCTTCACGCTCAGTGCCCAGAGCATCGAAGGAGCAGCCGCGGTCGCCAAGCATATCGACGAGCTTTATCCCGGTCGCGGGATCAGGATCATGCCGGTGCCCATGCGTGTGGAAAACGCCGAGAATGACAAGGTAGAAGCAGGGCGCGCGCACGCGCGAGCCCAGTTCTCCGGATTTCCCAGGGGCATCTCCGGTGAGGAGGCCACCAAGTACTGGCTGGACGTCGAGGTTCCCTACCGGCCGTTCTATGCCTTTGAGGAGACGCTGGCGACCTTCGGTGACGTCCCGAAATCGCACGGGACACTGCTCGCCGCCTACGAGCGGCTAACGGCCCAGATCACCGGGCAGGAGCAGGTTCCCTATGAAATCGACGACGAGCGCCGGCTGGCAACGTTGCGCCGGTTCGCGCGCCTGCGGACAGCGGAGGCGGCGCCGGAAGTGGTGCAGGTCGTCCTCAGTTACGTCTCGGCGGACCGCCCCTGGATCGACTGGATATCCGCCGTGCTCGAGCAGAGCGGCTGCCACGTGGTCCTGCACTGCGCTGACAGCGACTCAGAGGAGCTCATCGCCGACATCACGAGGAGGAGAGGGTTCACAGACGCTGACGGGGCGGCGCCGGTCGTGCTGGCGCTGCTATCGCCCGCGTACGTCGCATCCGCGCAGGCCGAACGGGTGTGGGAGAGGCTGACGGACACCGCGCACCTCATCTCGCAGCAGCAGCGGCTTATCGCCGTTCGCATCGCCCACGCCAAGCTGCCCCGCTCCTTCGAGAACGCCGTTCCTGTCGACCTGTCCGGTCTCAGCGAAGAGCGGGCGATAGACAGTCTGCTGCTGGTCCTTGACCGCGTGCTGCCATCGGCGGACGGCCTGACCTCGGCAGCGCGCGCGCCAGTCGGCCTGCGGTTTCCCGCGGCCACGCGCAAGCCCCACGTCTGGAACGTCGGCGCGCGCAACGCACGCTTCACCGGGCGCGCCATGGTGCTGGAAAGGCTCCGCACGCAACTGCTCAACGGAGGGCAGCCGCCGGTCCCGGTGGTGCTGTGCGGGCTCGGCGGCGTGGGCAAGACGCAGATCGCCCTTGAGTACGCATACCGCTTCAGGACCGACTACGACATCGTCTGGTGGGTTCCCGCCGAGAGCACCGACCAGATCATCACCTCGCTCGAGGACCTGGCCCGGCATCTCGGTTTCGAGGCCCAGGCAGACTCGTCCGCCGCGGCGAACGCCGCGTGTGACGCGCTGCGCCGGGGTACCCCGCACGCCAGGTGGCTGCTCATTTTCGACAACGCCACCGGCCAGGAGCAGCTGCAGCGTTACCTGCCCGGCGGTGACGGGCACGTGATCATCACGTCGCGCAACTCGACATGGGCAGAGATCGCGGTGCCGCTTGACGTGACCGTCTTCGCCGTCCAGGAAAGCCAGGCCCACCTCATGCGCCGGGTGCCCGGGCTGTCGGCCGACGGCGCGGCGCGCATCGGCGCCCAGCTCGGCCATCTGCCGCTCGCGGTCGAGCAGGCGGCGGCGTGGCTGCGGGCCACGGGCCAGACGGCCGACGCGTACCTGGAGCTGCTTGACAAGCAGCTGGCCAATGTCCTCGACTACGACTCGCCGGCCGATTACTCCGAGACGGTAGCCCGCACCTGGGATCTGTCGTTCGAGCAGCTCAACCGCTCGTCGCACGCGGCCGGCCGGATGCTCCAGCTGTGTGCCTTCTTCGCGCCAGCTCCGATCTCCCTGGACCTGATCTACGGCGATCAGATGGCACATCTGCTCGCGGATTACGATCGGCCACCGCGGGATAAGGTGGGGCTGGGCCGGCTCGTCGGTGAGCTTAGCCGCTTCGCGCTAGCCAGGATCGACCAGGCCAACAGCACCCTCGAAGTGCACCGGCTGGTGCAGGCGGTCATCCGGTCCCGGATGGCCTTGATCGAACAAGAGCAGGCACGCCGCGACGTGCACAGGATCCTCACCGCGGCCAGGCCGGACGGAGGGACAGAAGACAGGGGGAACTGGCCAAGGTTCGACCGGATCCTGCCGCACGTCCAGGCGTCGCACGCGGTCGAGAGCGACGACGAGGCCACCTGGCACCTGCTGACGGAACTGGTCAGGTACCAGTGGCGGCGCAACAGGTTCGAGCAGGCGCTGACGCTTGGCACCGAGCTCCAGGGCAAGTGGGTGACGAAGCTCGGCCCGGACCATCCGCAGTACCTCTACCTGCAGTCGCAGCTGGCTAACGTCCTGCGATCCCAGGGGCACTACAAGAAGGCACAGGAGAAGGACGACTGGGTCTTGCGGCGGCAGCGCCAGATCCTCGGTGAGAATCATCTGCAGACCCTGATCACGGCGGGCGGGCTGGCCGCGGACCTGCGGGCGCTCGGGAAGTTCAAAGAGGCGCTCGCACTGGACCAGGAGACGTACGAGCGCCTGGTGCTGCTCGACGCGCGTCATCCCCGCACGCTGTCCGCCGCCAACAACCTGGCCGTGTCCTGCCGCCTGGTCGGTGACTTCCGCCGCGCCAGGGAGCTGGACACGAACACGCTGGCCGCCCGGGCGGCGCTGCTCGGACCCGACCAGCCGGACACGCTGCTCTCCACCGCCTACCTCGCGCAGGACCTGCGCGAGGCCGGCGACTTCAGGCAGTCAGCGGAGCTGCTCAAGGAGACCCTGGACAAGTACGAGCGCCTCATCGGGGGCAAGACGCTTGAGGCGCTGCGGATCGCCAAGAGCCTGGCGGTTTCGCTGCGCCGGGCCGGCCATCGCGAAGAGGCCCGCAGGATAGCCCTGGCGACGTGCAGCGTCTACGAGCTGGAGTTCCCCGAAACGCCCGATGCGCTAGCGGCCTCGCTCGAACAGGCCAGCTGCCTGTCGGCGGTCGGGGCCAAGGACCGCGCCCGGGTACTCGCCGAGTCAGTATTCGAGAAGCAGCGTGACACGCTCGGCGAAAGCCACCCCTACACGCTGGCGGTGGCCACGAACCTGTCCAGCTACCTGCGCGGTACCGGGCACCTGTGGCGTGCCGGTGAACTCGGTGAGAGCACGTTGCGCCGACTCAGGGAAACCCTGGGCGACAGGCACCCCTTCTTCCTCTCCTGCGCGGTCAACGTTGCCAACGCGCTCGCCGATCTCAGGCGCGTCGACGAGGCGGCGAGCCTGGAAGAAGAGACCCTGGAAGCGCTGCGGTCGATCCTTGGGCCCGAGCACCCCGACACCCTCGCGTGCAAGGCGAACCTCAGCATCAGCCGCGAAGACCAAGGGCAATTCGCCGAGGCGGCGGAGCTGCGGAGCCAGGCGGTCACCGCGCTGCGGAAGATCCTCGGTGACAGCCACCCGTCCGTCGCCGACGTGCAGCGAGGGAAGCGGCTCAACCGAGATCTTGAATCGCAGCCTGTCTGAACGATCTGCGCAGCGAGCCGGCCAGCCAGGGAATGAACTTCGGCAGCTGGCGGATGGCATCGAAGTGCGACCGGCCGGGTGCGACCTCGGATATCGCGTGCGGGATACGGTCGCCCAGCCAGACGCCGTGGTCGGCCGGGGTAAAGCGGTCCTCGGCGGCGTGCCACAGCCGGGTGGGGATCGCGATGTCGCCGGGATCGAACCCCCAGGGCGAGGTGAGCGCCATCACGTCGTCAATCCAGCCCGCGGCGGAATGCCGCAGCCCCTCGGCGTAATTGCTGACAAGCATCCGGCGAATGCCGATGTCGGCCAGTACCCGCCGATCCGACTCGGTGAGGTCAGCGTGCAGCTGATCGATCATGCGACTCGGGTTTGCCCGTATCTCCTCGGCGGCCGGCTCGAGAAGTTCCGCCACTGCCGAATACCCCAGCCGAGCCGCGCTGAACGCCGCTACGTTCGCGTCGGTCATGCCGGCGAACCAGTCAAGTCCGTCGACCCCGCTCGGCGCGAGGCCCACGAGCGCGGCCACCCTGGTCGTGCGCTCGGGCAGCAAGGCGGCACAGGCCAGGGCATGCGGTCCGCCGCCGCTGCGGCCGAGTACCGCGAAGCGGCGTATGTCCAGCATGTCCGCGAGCGCGGCCACGTCGGCGGCGGCGTCGGCGACCGTCCGGCCGAACTTGCGGTCTGAACCGCCGTATCCCGGCCGGTCGAAAGCGATGAGCCGCACGCCCATCTGATGCAGGACGATGGACCGCGGACGCGGGCCCAGCCTGCTGCCGGGCGTTCCGTGCAGGAGGAAGACTGGCTTTCCGTTCGGTTCCCCGATGTCCTCGATTGCCAGCCGCCTGCCGTCCGGCAGGTGCACTATCCGAGCCAATGCCAGCCTCCGTCCCCTTCCTATCTTGCGTGACATCCCGCTGCGCTGTCACTGGTCTGCTGCTCGTAATCTCTGCGTTGGCGCGGCGAAACCTGCGACGGCGGCCGGGGCGCGCCGCAGTCCCTGACCTAGTATTCGAAGCGCCCTGTTGTGTGACCGGAGGGAGTCCGGCGATGATCAACGTCGGTGTGCTGGGGGCGCGGGGACGGATGGGCCGCGAGGTGTGCGCGACCGTCGAAGCCGAGCCGGACACGCGGCTTGCCGCGCAGGTCGATCAGGGCGACTCGCTCGGGCCGCTGGCCGGCTGCGACGTCGTCGTGGACTTCACGCATCCGGGCGTGGTGATGGGCAACCTGCGCTGGTGCGTGCAGCACGAGCTGAACGCCGTCGTGGGGACCTCGGGGTTCGGCGATGAGCGCCTGGCGGACGTTCGTTCCTGGACAGAGTCCGCGCCGTCCGTTCGGGTACTGATCGTGCCGAACTTCTCGGTCGGCGCGGTGCTCATGATGCGCTTCGCGGCTCAGGCGGCCCGGTTCTTCGAGTCGGCTGAGGTTATCGAGCTGCACCACGCCGCCAAGATGGATGCCCCGTCAGGGACGGCGCTGCGGACGGCGGGAATGATCGGCGAGGCCAGGGCCAAGGCCGGGCTCGGCGCGCCGCCGGACGCCACCGAGCGCGCACTGCCCGGTGCGCGCGGCGCCAGCGTCGACGATGTGCACGTGCATTCAGTGCGGCTGCCCGGGCTTCTCGCGCACCACGAAGTGCTGCTGGCCGGGCACGGAGAGACGCTGACGATCAGGCACGATTCGCTGGACCGGGCGTCCTTCATGCCGGGCGTGCTGCTGGCGGTCCGCGGCGTGGCGTCGCTGCCGCCGGGGCTCACCGTGGGCATCGAGCCGCTGCTGGGACTGGACTGACCCGGCGCGGGTGAGCCGCCCGCCTGGTGGAAGTACTCTCGCGAGTATGTGCCGCAGCATCAAGACCTTGCGCCCGCCGTACACCGACCACGTAACCGACTCTGACGTCCGCGCCGCCGCCTTGCAGTACGTGCGGAAGATAACCGGATTCCGGGCTCCAGCCGCGCATAACGCCGCCGCCTTCGAGGCGGCCGTCGAGGAGATCACGGCCGCGACGGACCGCCTGCTCGCATCGCTAGAGGTACGCCACGCCAAGGCGTAACCAGACGACATTGCGATATAGCAACAGAAATACGCTCTCGGCCAGAGCGGTAGGAGACAATTCGTCGTGTGACGGATAGCGGCGGCTCCGATGATCCAGCGTCCCTGGCCTGGCGGCAGCAGAGTGTCTGGTCGCAGTCGGCGAACCAGCTGAAGAAATCGATCTCCCGGTCGCGCACCGCCGCGCTGTGCCTGACCGTGCTTGGCGCCCTGCTCGGCACGGGGGCCGCGCAGGCATCGTCGTGGAACGCGGCGGCGGCCAAGGGCCTGGCCCTCGCGGCCGCGGTGGCGGTGGCACTCGGGCCGATCGCCGCGCGGTTCGCGACGCTGGAGCGGACCCGTGACTGGACAAGGCTCCGGTCGGTGTCCGAGGCGATCAAGGCTGACGTCTATACGTACCTGGCCCATGCCCGGCCCTTCGACGTGCCGGACCCGGACAAGGTGCTGATGCGGCGGCTGACCCAGCTGCTCGAAGAGGCGCGGGACCTGCGAAAGTACTCCGCCGGGGTGACGCCGGCGGCCCGGGGCCTGCCGCCAGTCGACGGAGTCGGCTCGTACATCAAGTACCGGCTCACGGCGCAGATCGATGACTACTACCGGCCCAGGGCCCGGGACATGCGCCGGCGCCTGGCGCGGACGCAGCGGGCGGAGATCGGCCTGGCCGCCATCGCCGCCATCCTCGCGGCGCTCGCGTCGGTGTACGGCAGGCACGGCACCGCCGCGTGGGTCGCTGCGGTTACGACGATCATCGCCGCGGTGACCGCGCACGGCGCCGCGGCGCGCTATGAGTACCAGGCGATCGAGTTCGCGCGTACCGCGGACGAGCTCGAGCGGCTGCGCGCCCGGTACAACATCGGCGATGCCCCGGACATCGTCCAGGACAGCGAGCACATCATCTCAATCCAGAACGAAGGGTGGATGGCCAAGCTAAGCAGCCCGGAACCTTAGCCGGTCGCGGCATGCTACCAGTGCTTACGGGTAGTAAGCGATCATGAGGCTCATCCTTAACGTGATCTGGCTGATCCTATGCGGATGGTGGATGGCGATCCTGTACTTTCTGGCCGGCATCATCTGCTTCATCCTGATCATCACGATCCCGTTCGGGATCGCCTCGTGGCGGATCGCCGGGTACGTGCTCTGGCCGTTCGGCCGGTCGATAGTGTGGCGCCGCGACGCGGGCGTCGCCTCGGTGATCGGCAATATCATCTGGATTGTCCTCATTGGCTGGTGGCTGGCGATCGGCCACCTGACCAGCGGCATCGCGCTCTGCCTGACGATCATCGGCATCCCGCTCGGGCTCGCTGACTTCAAGATGATCCCGATCTCGCTGGTGCCGCTCGGTGTGCGGATCGTCCCCTCGGACGAGCGGTACCCGGGCTACCGCGGCGCTCCCGCCTACTGACCGCGCCGCTCAGTCCGCTGCGGCGGCCCCCGCCGCGCGAACCGCCGGCACGTAGACGGCGC